>JAJRRR010000375.1 GCA_024279285.1 Planctomycetota bacterium | reverse complement strand
CTGGTGGCCAACAAAGCCTGCTTTGCCTGCACGATTGCCTGCGGTCGGGTGTGCCGCCTGGGCGATGGGGCCGGCAAATACCTGGTCAACACTCATCCTCGCAACTGGAAAATCGCTGGCGAGGGACCTGAGTACGAAGGCGCCTGGGCCCTGGGAGCCGACACCGGCGTGGGCGACCTGGATGCCGTGCTCAAAGCCAATTGGCTCTGCAACGACCTGGGCATGGACCCCATTTCCATGGGAGCCACCTTGGCGGCAGCCATGGAGCTGTACCAAAAGGGAGCCATCACCGACGAGATGCTCGAGCCAGGCATCCCGCTGGCCTTTGACAATCCCGAGGCCCTGATCCGCTACACCGAAGCCACCGCCTATCGGGAAGGCATTGGCAACGAGTTGGCCGAAGGGGCCAAGCGACTGGGCGAGAAGTTCGGCCATCCGGAGGTGTTCATGGGCTCCAAGGGTCAGGAGTTCCCGGCTTACGATCCTCGGGGGTTTCAGGGCATGGGCGTGGCCTATGCCACATGCAATCGCGGAGCGTGCCACCTTCGGGCTTGGACTCCGGCGGTGGAGAGCACCGGCCAGATGGATCCCCACACTCCCAAAGGCAAGCCCGAGTGGGTGGTCAACGAGCAACATCGCACCACCGCCCACGACGCCACCGGGTTGTGTCTGTTTGTGGGAGCAGCGGGCGGTCCCCTGGAAACTTTCGTTCCCATCACGGCTGCCGCTACCGGCGTGCCCTACACCCTGGAAGACTTCCTCAAAATTGGCGAACGCACCTGGAACCTGGAGCGGCTGTTCAACCTTCGGGCCGGATTTACCCGAGCCGACGACAGCCTGCCCGAGCGGCTGCTCAAAGAACCGCACAAGTCCGGGCCCTCGGCCGGAGTGGTGGTCCACCTGGACGAAATGTTGCCGGTGTACTACCGCTGTCGCGGTTGGGACGAAAACGGCGTGCCCACCCGAGAAAAACTTGAAGAACTGGGACTGGCTGCCTTGGCCTAGCCAAAAACCGCTCGTACCACAACCTCCTCGTTTCTCCCTAAAAAAGCCCCAAAAACCTCACACTCCAACGCAGGTACAAAGACACCATGGCCAAGCATCATGTGATCGTGGGCGGAGGTCCGGCGGCTACCAACGCCGTGGAAACCATCCGTCAGTTTGATGCCGACAGCACCATCATTTTGGTCAGCGATGAGCCTGCCCATAGCCGTATGGCTCTGCCCTATTGGCTCTCAGGGCAGATTCCCCGGGAGCATGTGCTCACCGGTGATGAGGCTTACTTTCAGCGGCTAGGTGTACAGTGCCGTGTGCCGGCTCGGGCGGTCAAACTAGATGCCCAAAACAAAAAGCTCACCCTCGACTCCGGCGAAGAGCTGAGCTTCGACACCCTGTTGATCGCCACGGGGTCTTCCCCCCTGAAGCTAGACATTCCCGGTGTGGACTTGCCGGGAGTACAACCTTTGTGGACTCTGGACCACACCCAATCGGTGCTCCAGTACACCGAGACGCTTTCCAAGCCGCAGGTGGCGTTCATTGGGGCGGGTTTTATCGGGTTTATTGTGCTCAACGCCATGTACAAGCGCGGCTGGGAGCTTTGTGTGGTAGAGCGTCAGGAACATGTGCTGCCGCGAATGCTGGACGCTCAGGCGGCCGCCGTGGTCCAGGACTGGCTCGCCGCCCGAGGCGTGGAAGTCCACTGCGGAACCACCGTCCGGGAAATCCGATCCGGCCAAAACGGACAAAAGCTCCTGGTGCTGGAAAACGGCCAAGAGCTTCCAGCCGATGTGGTCATTGTGGCCATTGGGGTCAAGCCCAATGTGGACTGGCTGGAAGGATCCGGACTGGAAATTGATCAAGGAGTGGTCATTGACGACCATTGCCGCACGAACATGCCGGACATTTACGCTGCCGGGGATGTGGCCCAAGGACCGGTGCTCTTTTCCGATCAGAAGGAAATCCACGCCATCCAGCCCACCGCCGTCGATCACGGCCGAGTGGCCGGGGCTAACATGGCTGGCCAGGACATCAGCTACCCAGGCTCGCTGTCGATGAATGTGGTGGACATTTGCGGGCTTCAGGCAGCCAGTTTCGGGCGTTGGGATGCCCCAGAGGCCACCGTGATTGCCAACCCCTCTCGCCACATCTATCGCAAACTCTGCTGGCAAGAGGATCAGCCCGTGGGTGCGATCTTCCTGGGCCAGGCCAACGACCTGGGCATGCTCAACGATGTGGGGATGGTCAAAGGGATGCTTCAGACCCAAACCCGACTGGGCCCCTGGAAACGCTTCCTGGAAGAAAACCCCTTTGACATCCGGCGTCCCTTTATTGCATGCCAGGTGGCGGCCAAGCTGGCCCGATTCCGCCTGTTGGGCCGGCCCTCGCAGCCCCGAGGCTATCGCTTCCAAGGAGGCGAAGCGGTGGCTACACCAGGGCCAGGACATGCTAGCTATGTCCATACCAAGCCGCAAACCGACTCAAGTTCCTCCGGATAGTCCCTCATCAGCAAAGGCTTCCACCGGGCCCCAAACACTTTCTGCCCGACTGCCTCTTAAAGGGGCTTTCCCTCCGAAGGGGAGAGCTTACCATAGTGCCTAACGCGGTGCAGGTTTAACTCCCTTTGGGTCTTTTTTTCCTATGGGCAAAACGATGAACGATCCTTATTTTCAGGAGCTTTTTGCTCAGCGGATCGGCGGCTCCCAGTACGGCAAGAAGACGGCCATTTACAAGTTTGAGAAGATCAAGCGGGCCAAGCGTCAGGCGCTGGCTGAGCATCCGGACCGGGAGCTGCTGGACTTTGGCATTGGCGAAAACGACGAGATGGCTCCCGAAGTGGTGCGCCAAGTCATGGCCCAGGAAATCCACCGGCCGGAAAACCGCGGCTATGCCGACAACGGCATCCAGGAGTTCAAAGACGCCGTGGCCCGATTCATGAAACGCACCTACGGGGTGGAACTGGACCCGGCGAGCGAAATCAACCATTGCATCGGGTCCAAGTCGGCTTTGGCCATGCTTCCGGCGGTGTTCATCAACCCTGGCGATGTGACGCTGATGACCGTGCCGGGCTATCCTGTGGCCGGCACACACACCCGATACTACGGAGGGGAAGTCTTTCAGTTGCCTTTGCTGGAGGAGAATGATTTCTTTCCCGATCTGGATTCGGTGCCTTCGGAAGTGCTTCGTCGGGCCAAGCTGTTGGTGCTCAACTATCCCAACAGTCCCACTGGCCGCGTGGCCACCCGGGAGTTCTATCGCCGCGTGGTGGAGTTCGCTTTGCAGCACCGGCTGGTGGTGATTCAGGACGCGGCCCACCTGTTGCTCACCTACGAGGGCGAGCCCCTGAGCTTTCTTTCGGTTCCAGGGGCCAAAGAGGTGGGCGTGGAAGTGCATTCCTTGAGCAAAGGGTTTCACATGATCGGCTGGCGGTTGGGTTGGGTGTGTGGACACGAGCGGATCGTGCGAGCGTTTGCCGATGTGAAGGACAACACGGATTCGGGCCAGTTCATTGCCATCCAGAAGGCCGGAATTGCCGCCTTGGAGCATGAGGAAATCCCGCATCAGGTTCGGGACAAATACCGCCGCAGGCTGGAGAAACTGGTCCGCGTGCTCCAGGAATGCGGTTTCCGGTGCCGGATGCCGGGAGGGACTTACTTCCTCTACACCCGAGCCCCCCGGGGAGTGGAAGGAGGTCCCGAGTTCGCCAACGCCGAACAAGCCAGTCAGTATCTCATCACCCAGCATTCCATCTGCACGGTTCCCTGGGACGATGCCGGCCCTTATCTGCGGTTTTCGGTCACCTATGAAGCGCCCACGCTGGAGGCGGAAGATCGGCTCATGGTGGAACTGCGTCGCCGGCTGGAGCAAGCCCGACTGGTGTTCTAGGGGGTGAAATCCCTCTCGTGCCTTGCAGCAGGGAGGGTTATATTGGGGCACCCCCAGCCGCACTGGCCCGAGAAATCCCGGGCGTCCTAAAATTAAGATGACCCCTTTGGCTTCCTGTCCCTTTCGGTCCAAGGAGGAACCAATGGCCCGGTGGCTAGCCGAAAAAGCCCAGCAGTTGCGAGCCCGACTCACTCAACTCCAAGACTCCCTTTGACTTGGAGGCGAAGAAGAAGCGTTTGAACCAGCTTCAGGAGGCGATGTCGGCTCCTGGGTTTTGGGACGATCCCCAACGGGCCCAAGAACACATCGCCCAACTGAAGTATCTGCAAAGCGTGGTCAAACCCATGGAGGAGCTCTCCACCGGGCTAAGCGGATTGGAGGAACTGGCCCAACTGGCCCAGGAAGATCCCTCCGTGGAATCCGAACTTCAGGCCGAGTTGGAAAAACTCCAACAACGGCTGGAGGAGCTGGAAACCCAAGCCTTGCTCTCTGGCCCCCATGACGCCAACAATGCTATCCTCACCATCCATGCCCGCGATGGCGGAACGGATGCCAACGATTGGGCCGAAATGCTGCTGCGTATGTACACCCAATGGGCCAAACAACGAGGCTATCAAGTCGAGCTTCTGGATCGCCAAGACAACGAAGAAGCCGGCATCAACAACGCCACCATCGCCGTGCGTGGGCCTAACGCGTATGGTTATCTCAAAGGAGAGACCGGTATCCACCGTCTGGTGCGGATCAGTCCCTTCAATGCCGAAGGCAAGCGCCAAACTTCGTTTGCCGCCGTGGATGTTTCGCCCGAAGTGGCCGATTCCAAGGAAATCCAGATCAACGAAAACGACCTGAAAATTGAAACCTACTGTGCCAGCGGCCCTGGCGGACAGCATGTCAACAAAACCGCCAGTGCGGTGCGCATCACCCACTTGCCCACCGGAATCGTGGTCCAGTGCCAGAACGAGCGCAGCCAGCACAAGAATCGGGCCATCGCCATGAAGATGCTCCAGGCCCGACTGGCCCGATTGGAAGAAGAAAAACGCGAAGCCGAACAAGCCGCCAAGTATCAGCAGCAAGCCAAGGTGGGCTTTGGTTCCCAGATTCGCAGCTACTTTCTCCATCCGGACCAGCGGGTCAAAGACGCTCGCACCGGTTTTACCCATTACAGTTTTCACGATGTGATGGATGGCCAAATTCAGGGTTTTCTGGACGCTTACTTGCGCTGGCGCGTGCAACAAGAGAAGGATCGCCAGAGGCACTCCGCATCCAAGCGATCGTAGGAAATGTCGTATCAGCTACGCAGTGGTGAGTTGATGGTGAGGTTTTACGGTGCCGAGGACCGGATGGGGCATGAGTTGTGTTGGGTCGGGGGAGAGCGGGCAGTTGCGCTGTTGCGTTCTGTGGAGGGGAACGCCCGGCAGCCGTGGCCCCCCAGTCCGGTGATTCAGCATGTGGTGGACCACACGGCAGCCCGAGGACAAGGACTGCTGCTGGGCGTGGGCATGGCCCCCTCGGCTCATTTTTCTTTGGCTTTGAGCGTTCAAGGGAGAACATTGCGATGGGAGCCTGCTGCCCGATGCAACGCTCGTCCCCAAAAGCTGGGCAGTTGCTACCAAGCCCTGGTAAACGCTTGGCTAGAGTCGCCAGCGTGCCTGTGCTTGCAAGCTCCAGAGAGCCAGTGTTTGATCCGGATACAAGCCACCGCCCCGGAGAATTCCCGACCTCAGTTCCAGCAGACCAAAACCGGCCATTGGCACTTGGTGCCCGCCGTGCCCGAGGAGTTCCCGGCCACTGTGACCTGGACCTATCAGGCCAGCGTGCAAAGTTAAACAAGTTCTCTAGCTAAGTTGCTCTTTTATGAACCAATCCGAACCCAAAGCGCACCTATCCCCGGCCCCGGAATACGAAAAGCCCGATGCGGAGAAGTTCCATCGGGTTTTGCAGCAGTATGGTTTCTCTTTCGCCCCGGAGCAGGAGCAAAAGTTGTTTCGCTATTGCCACCTGTTGTGGCAGTGGAACCAGCGATTGAATCTCACGCGGCACACCAGTTATGAGAAATTCGTAGGCCGGGATGTTTACGACTCCATGGTGTTTGCCCGATTTCTGGAACAAGGGGAGAGTGCTTTGGATGTGGGCACCGGGGGCGGGGTGCCTGGGGTGGTGCTGGCCATCGTGCGACCAGACCTGAAGCTTGCCCTGGTGGACACCGTGCGTAAGAAAGTGCGAGCGGTGCAGGATATGTGTCGGCAGTTGGGGCTGGAACTGCCGGTGTGGCACGATCGGGCCCAAAAGCTCTTCGAACGAGGCGAAGCCTTCCAAACGCTCCTGGTGCGTGCCGTGGCCCGGCTGGATGTGCTCCTGGAGTGGTTCAACCCCTACTGGGGAGCGTTCCAAAGGATGCTGGTGCTCAAAGGGCCGCGGTGGCTCCAGGAGCGCAAAAAAGCCCGTGAGCGGCATCTCATCCTTCACTTGCGTTTGCGTCGGCTGCACACTTACCAGATTCCCGACACGGGAGCCGAGAGCGTGCTTTTGGAGCTGCGTCCCAAACCCGGCGTGCTGTAAGCTCGGTTGTTCTCCCTCGTCCCTACTTCTTTCCCCCTCACTGGTCCAAGGATTCTTCCCTAGCTACCTCCTCTATCAGCCACGGGGGCACTCCGATGGAACAGACTTCCACTTGGCCGAGCACCGCTTGGGCCTCAGCCGTGGTGAACCCTCGCTTGAGGGCCACAAAGGTGCAAGTCCAAGTGGCCCGGACAGTCGGCTGGCCCAACTGGCCGGTGTCGCAGTCCAGCCCACTGGGCACATCCACCGCCACTACCGGAGCCGGACTTGCGTTGATGGCCTGGATGGCCTGGGCATAGTGAGGCCGGGGATTTCCCTGGGCTCCCGTGCCCAAGAGGGCATCCACCACGACCGATGCCCCCAGCACAAGCGGCCCCAGTTGCCCGATCTCGGCTTCGGTCAGCACTTGCCAAGGGATGCGACACTTCTGCAACACGCCGAAGTGGATTGCCGCATCGCCTTGGAGATGCTCTGGCGGGGCAAGCAGCACCACTTGGCAGGGGATGCGGTGGATTTGGAGATGTCGGGCTGCGACGAATCCGTCCCCACCGTTGTTTCCCCGGCCACAGACGACCACCACCGGACCCGGGTGCTCCGGACGGTAAAGCTGCAAGGTGCGTCGGGCCACCGCCGCCCCGGCATTCTCCATCAGCACCATCCCAGGAATGCCCAACTCCTCAATGGCCCGACGGTCCACCTGGCGCACGGCATCTCGGGACAAGTACCACATGGGCACTTTTCCCTTTGTGGGCTGATCGTCCAGTGCCACTTCAAGCCAACAATCCTTTGCAGGCCGAATGAACCGGCTCCTTCTCTCCCTCAGACAAAGCTCCGCTTGACGGCTCAAGTCCGACCTGTCGGGAGGAGCCCAACTTCAAGCATCCTTAGGGTCGGATGCGCAACTGAGGTCCTTTGGGAGCTGCGGGAGTGGGTTTGACCTCCAGCAGCTCAATTTCAAAGATCAAAGTGGCATTGGGGGGCAAACCCGCTGGGGGATTTTCTCCGTAAGCCAGGTGGGCCGGGATATACACCTTGAACTTCGCCCCCGGACGCATCTGTTGCACCGCCTCGCTCCAGCCTTTGATAACCCGATCCAGGCGGAAAGTAGCCGGTTTTTTACGCTCATAGCTGCTGTCAAACACTGTGCCGTCAATGAGCGTGCCACGGTAGTGGACGGTGACAGTGTCCGTGGGTTTGGGTTTGTCTCCCTTGCCGGGGCGAAGCACTTCGTACTGCACCCCGCTGGGCAAAGTGACCACCCCGCGACGCTTGGCATTGGCCGCCAGGAACTTTTCGCCGGCCTTTTTGTTCGCTTCAGCTTGAGCCTTCCGCTTGGCCATGAGTTGCTTGACATATTGTTGCAGCACAGTTTGGGCTTGCTGTGGGTCCAGTCGGGAAGGCTTGCCTTGCAACACATCCAGGATTCCCAGCACAAGCGCTTGAGGATCAATGTCAAATCCCCGCTGCTTCATCGTCTCGCCTATGTCCCGACCAAAAAGATAGCTGGCTTGCTGGGTAATGGTTTTCAGGGGAGCCTGGTTGGGCTGTGGAGCAGGAGCTTGAGACTGAGCAGACTGTTGAGCCAAAGCTGAGCCAACCAGGGCTGCGAGCGAAACGGGCCAGATCCAAACAAAGCAACGCATGGAACCATCCTCAACCACCAGAGACACAAAACGAGCCCTTGCCCGCTCCAGTGCGGACAAACAGGGCGGGGAGCCCTATTTTGACACCCCGAAGGGCCCAGGGGAACAGCAGTTTGGCATTTCGGCCCATTTGTCCCCAAGGGCACGACCCCGTAAATCCCACCCAGCAAAACCAGCACGAGAAGCAATCTGTAGGGGCAGATTACCTCCCCAGGAGCGAAGCAAGAGCCAAGTTGAGAGCCCACCCCAGCAAGGCTTAAGATAAACGAAGTTTCCCCTTGTGGAGTCGTGATGGCGATGAAGTTTCTTTGTCCCAATGGCCACGAGATTCAGTGTCCGGACGACCGCGGAGGGCGTCAGGCCAAGTGTTCCCGATGCGGCGTGTTGATGCTGATTCCTAAGCCGCCGGTGGCAGAAGACTTTCGGGCGGTGGAGCTGTTTGAGTTTTTGTGTCCCAACGATCATTTGCTTTCCTCTCCGGTGAGTCATGCGGGCCGTCGGAGCCGTTGTCCACGGTGTCAAGCGGAGTTTGAAATTCCTCAGCCGCCGCGGGACTCGTCTTCGCCTGGTTCAAGCCCAAGTCCTCAGCAGCCTGAGCAAGCCAAGGTATCGCCGAGTCAGGCTGGTGGGGAACCCGATCCCGAGCCAGCCATGGTCCAATCGTCCAGCTTGCCCCAGGGGATTCCTGATCCCTTTGCTCCCGAGCTGGAACCGGCTTCCGCGGAGCCGCCCCCGGTGCCCCAACCCGCGACTCCTCCCCCAGTGAGCGAAACTGCACTTTCTTTGGACCAATTGGCTCCGGCCGTGCCAGGGTCTGAGGAGGGCAAACCTGCTCCTGAAATGGCTCAGGTGTTTGAAACTTTGTGGAATGAGGTGGAGGAGGAAGCCGTGTTTGAGTTGGTGCTGGAAGATGGTCAGCGATTTGTGCCGGTCTCTTATGCAGAGAAGGCTTCGCAGGGAGCAGTGGGTTTGTTTGCTGCGGCGACTGCGGACGGCCACCACGAAATCTACTTGGTCCCGTGGTCACGAGTGGTCCGCGTTACCGTGCGTGGGGTGAAACAACTACCGCCGAAGCTGTTTGAGTAAAAAGGTTCCCATTTCTTAGGATTGTTCTAAAATCAAGCTGTGCTTTCTGGTTCTTTGGGGAGCTTTCCCACCCAAGTCCAAGGAAACTTCATCATGGCAACGCGAGCGGAAGCATTTGCCGGTTTGAGTGTGGCGTTGATCACGCCTTTTGACGAGCAAGGTCGGGTGGACTTTGAGCGGTTGGGCCAGTTGGTTCAGTTTCAAGTGGAAGCCGGCACGCGGTGCGTGTGTCCGGTGGGCACTACGGGCGAGTCGCCCACGCTCACCCACGAGGAGCATGAACAAGTCATTGCCGAAACGGTCAAGGCCGCCGCAGGACGCATCAAAGTGATGGCCGGAACCGGCTCCAACAGCACTGATGAAGCCCTGCGATTGACCCGATTTGCCCAAAAAGCCGGAGCTGACGCGGTGCTGGTCGTGGCCCCGTACTACAACAAGCCCACCCAAGAAGGACTCTACCAGCACTACAAAGCCTTGGCCGAAGCGGTGGACTTGCCCATTTGTGTCTATAACATCCCCGGCCGCACCGGACGCAACATTGAGCCGGAAACCATCATCCGTCTGGCTCAGTTGCCCAACATCGCAATGGTTAAGGAAGCCACCGGCTCGATGGACCAGGCATCGCAGATTATCTGCGAAACCGACCTGACCGTGCTCAGCGGAGACGATAGCCTCACCTTGCCTTTGATGGCTATCGGAGCCCGAGGGGTGATCAGCGTGGTGGGTAACATTGTGCCGCAGGACATGATTGCTTTGATTGAGGCGTTTGACCGGGGCGATCTGGCCGAAGCTCAAAAGTGGCATCGGAAACTCTTTCCCTTGTGCCGCGACATGCTCTCTCTGGCTACGAATCCTATTCCCATCAAAGCAGCCATGCGCATGTTGGGACGCGACACAGGGCATCTGCGCCTGCCCATGACCCCTTTGAACCCCGAACAAGAGAAGCGGCTGCGTGAGACGCTGGTGGCCTATGGGCTGCTGTAGTTGGGAATGGACCCACGGCGAAAAACCTAGTAGCCTTGAGGCCCTGCGTTGGGAAAGGGATCTTTCAGGGCGGCTTGGCGCAATTGTTGGCGTTGGGCGGCTGAAAGCTCAGTGCCCCAAGGAGTGCGGACCACGGGGGCTGCACAACCCCAACTGAGCACGCTACCCAACACCACCAACCAAACCACCGCCGAAAAGCACCAGCGCATGGGGACCACAGGAAGGTTCATTGGACTTGATAAATGGACTCGGGACGGGGTTGTTTGAGCCAATCGCTGGGACGGCGGAAAGTGGGCTCCTGGGACGCCGAGGGCCACAAACTGCAACCATTGCTGGCCAACACCACGCCCAGCAGTACTGCGCCCAATAGGGCTCGCACGCCCTTGCTGCTGCTTTGCCCAATTGCTACCCAAAAACGGTTCATTGCCAGCCCGGCGTTTCCCAAGGGAGGACCTACTTTCGCGTGTTGGACCAGGGCCACCAACGGCTCCAGAAGCTTGGTTTTTGTTTGGTTTTGGGCCGGTTGCCCAGGAAAGGAAACTCCATCCGGCCTACGCGACGCCGTACCTGGGGTTTCGGTTCTCCGGAAAACCAGCGGCGAGTCTGGTCCCAAAGCTGTCGCCCCTGTTGGGCAAACCAGGTGAAAATGTTCGTGGTCTGCTGCTTTTGCTGGGAGCGGACCACGGGGCGACCATCAATCAAAGTGGTGCGTTTGGTTTTGGAGCCGGAGAAGGGATTAAATCCCAAGGGAGGGCCAGCCCAACTCTCACTCCCCCCCCAGCAAATCACACACGCCCCCACCACGGCAACCCATACGCACTTCATGGTCTTCCTCCTTTGTTCCAGGCTGGAGTGAGTTAAAATCCCCGGGAGTAGTCCACCGCGGGCGAGTACTGGGGCACCCGAATCGGAAGCGGTTGGATGTCAAACGGGATGCCCACCAGCGTGCGTGGCTGAAGCTGCCCTGCGGCGGTACGCACTGCGCCGAATTTGCGAATGATCTGCACAATGCCCGGGTGAAGTTGGATTTTTCCACCCGGCAACTCCTGACCCACCGAGGGAAAACTGCCTACGGTAACTATGCTGCTGTAGCGATCGTGGAACTCGTAGGCTTCGTACCCTTTGGCCCGAAGGGCTTCGGTGAGACGATGGGCCATTTCGGCCGCTTGGGCCAGGCGGCTTTTCAATCGGGCTTTGCCTTCCAGCACTTTGTTAATCTTTTCCGGGTCCACGACCGTGGCCCCGGTAAAGGTGGCCACCCGCACGGTGTAGCGTCCCGGGCACTTGAGCAGACTATAAGGCAAGTCTTTGTTGAGCCGATAGACGAACTCATCAATCACATGTGCCCGAATCGGTTCGTCCGGGAGCAGAGGGTTTCGGGTCAAGAAGGCCGAGCCCATCGGACCCAACACCCGGCGATTGTTGCGAATGAATATTGGCCCTTTCAGACCCAAACGGCTTATCAAATCCTGGCGCAGTTGCTCCGGGTCCACCTGAGCTTGAGCCAGACGGTAGGCGGCAAGCTGCTGATAGGTCTTTTTCCCCTGTTTGGCCCGAAGCGGAATGGACAGCGCTTTGGGATACAGGGACTTGATCAGTCTCAAATCGCGTTGGGCCTTGGGGTCATCCACCGAAGGGTAGTTGCCGACCAACACGGCGATCTCCTCAGTTTGATTGCCGCGCCGGTAGCGCACCTGGCGGAATCTCCTGGCTGGTCCGGTGGCGTCCAGCACCCGTTCCCGGCTGTAATCAAACCGAAACCGATACAGGTAGGCCGGCAGGTTGTACTCTCGTCGCAGTTCCAGGATCAGCTCCCGGGCCTGGGCTTCGGCCTGGGGGAGTTCTTCCTCTTGAGCTGCGGAGAAAGTGGCCGCCATGATCAGCCAAGGACCGTTTTCGGGGGTAAGGCGGTAGTCCTTGTTGGGGTCCGCCTCCACGCGCTTGGTAAAAATCTGCACAGGCAATCCGGTCTGGGCCCAGGCGGCCAAAGAGGCCAAAGCCCATGTCCCCAAACCCATAATTACAAGCCGCATCCTGTGCTTCATGCGCTGTTCTCCTCTTGATTTGCCGGTTGGGTGGGAGGGAGAGCTTCCACACCCGGGGGCTAATTACTCAAAGGCCCTTCCCAGTTCCAGATCACTTTCCGAAAACCGGCCCGCAAGCAGGGCTTTCTTTGCAATACAAGACGCTCACAGCAGAGTTTCCAATTGTGCGAATGTGCTTAGCCAGCTTGCGGACTGCCTGGTCTGGCGCTTCCGCTCAGGGAAAAGAGGCGTTTTTTCAGGCAAACGGGAGCTGCCTGTTTCGGCTGGCGAAGAAAGGACGGTAAATCGGCACTTCATTTGGTTCTCCTCAAGCTGAAGCTTGGGGCCCGCAGAGGAGAAACCGCTTCTTGCTTTTGAGCTGGTGGAAGCGCTTCGTGTTGCTCTATCACGCCAAGCCCATATGACCGTGCGGTGGTCGGGGCTCCTGCAAAAGTTTTTGCCCCTAGCTGGCCAGACGGCGTAGTTGTTGTGAAGCGGCTTCTTGTTCTTTGAGCGAAGGGCGATGGCGATACTGCATCAGGTAGGCGTCTTCGGTAGTGTTTTCATAGAAGTCCCGAAGCACGCACACCGCCCGAAATCCGCAGTGTCGGAAGAACAACTGGGCTGGGAGGTTGGTCTCTCGCACTTCCAGCGTGATGCGTTGTCGGCCTTGTTGAACTAGGCGTTTTTTGAGTCGTTCAACCATCTGGGTGCCGATGCCTTTGCGTCGCCACTGGGGGGCGACGGCGAAGTTGAGCAGGTGGATACGGTTTTTGAGGATTTGATAGACCATGTAGCCCACCACCTCCTCGCCGACCCGAGCCACCGTGCCCACGCAGTTGCGCTGTTCCAGACAGCGGAGGAAGTCTTCTTCGGTCCAGGCGAATTCAAAGCTTTGGCGTTCAATCTCCAACACTTCCGGCAGATCGCGTCGGACCATCCAGCGGAACTGGACTTCGGGCTGGGTTGAGGTTTTGGGGTAGATTTCCACCGTTGGGTCTCCTTACCCGGCTGTTTGGAGGTTGCTTTGTCCGAAGGGTTTCCCAGGCCAGGTGGCGAAACATTAGCAAAAGGCTCTTGGCGGGCAAACAGAAGTTTTTGGGAGCTTGCAGCAAGGGTGGCAATGCAAGCAGAGGCGTCAACCCGCCCGACGCATCAGGCGATAAGCTCCCCAGAGTGCCAACCCCGCTCCCACCGGCCACAGCGTCAGCAGGACGGCCCAACTCAGTCCCACTGCTATCAGTAGCCAGCAACTCCATCGGGAGACCAACAGCTTTAGCAGCCAAGGAAGCCACAAAGCCCCTACCGCCATGCTCAATATCATTAGCCCATGCAACCAGTTTCCCCTTGCCGGGGCCGGAGCCCGGTGAATTGCCACTCGGGGGGGTGTACTTCGGGGACCAAAGGCATGAATCACCTGATAGCGCTGCAAGTCCACGAACCGAGGCACCAAGGGGAAAGTTCTATGCCCAGAGGGTGCTTCCCAAGAAACTCCCAAGCGGCTCAGGTGCTGTTGCAACTCCCAGGTGGCGTGCCAGGATCGCAGCCAGGCAGCAGGCAGGCCCGAAGCGGACTTCTGATCCACTGGGGTCAGTCCCAAAGGCTGGCTCACTCCTTGCCACCATCGCTCCACGGCTTGTACCGGAAGCTCCGAGAACGGCCCCTTGCGCAACTGCTGAATCAACCCCTGACACCATCGCAGGTAGTGCTGGGAAGCATCCACCCTCGGGAGCGAATCCACGCGTACTTGGGCAAATCGCGGGAACCACAAGCTCCAAAGCTCGGAATCGGTAGGGCGGGTCTGAAGGATTCGGGGCGGAGAAGCAAGCACCCTCGTGGCTACTTCTTGCAAAGGTTGAGCGGAGTCTGCCTGCCACAGCAGGTGAATCAGCACTGGCAAAGTGGCCGGAGGCAAATGGAGCCGGATCCGGTCCGAATCCACGCCAGTCCACACCACTGGCTGCCCATGAGCACGCACACCTAGCACATCCCCTCCCGAGGGAAGCACCAAGGTGCACGACTCCACCCCGGGTGCCCATACCAGCAAAAAGCTCTCCAACAACAGAGGTTGGTCAGGATCCAGCAACAAGTGATGATGAGCCACGAGCAACTGACTAGACACTTGAGTGGGACGCGGCACCAAAGCCATGCTCCACTCCGGCCCCGTGGCCTGCCATGCTCGAGGATCAGAAACCGGCCACAAAGGCTGCCCTTGCACCGGCAGAAGCTTCATCTGACGAACTTCCCAACGCCACCAGGGGCTGGCACGCATGGAAGGAGCCAACACGAAGGTTTTTACTTCTTCGGCTTCCAAGGGAAGGATGCGAGGCAAGGGTTGGGTTTGGGTGGGCCGGGGGTTCCATGCCACCTGCAATCGAATTTCCTGATGGTCTTCTATCTTTTGCTCGGGACGATACACCACTTGAAGCCCTTGGGCATCGCTGCGGACCACTTCCAGCTTACCGGGAGAAAGGAGCTGCACAGCTTGGCCCGAAGCATGCTCAATCCTCAAAGGTACTTGATCCACAAATCCCCGACGCACCTCCAAGCGAATCTGACACATGATGCGCCAGGGCCGGTCTTGTTGATCCTGCAAAAGGGTGTAGTCCAATCGGGCCCGATACAACGGACGATTGGGTTGGATCTTTACCAGGGGACTGGGGTTTTGGGGAGATTGGGTCCAGCGGCCGGCAACAAACATCCCAGCAGGAGCTTCGGAGGCATCTTGCACTTGGGCCGGAGGAGCTAGGGTGGCCAACACCTGACCGTGGTGAAACAACTCCCCCTGTTGTTTTTCTTCCACTTGGAGCAGCCGCACTTGAGGTGGCCGCCAACTGCCCTGTTGAGGAATCGCACACCATCCTTCGAGCCGGATCGTGAATTCGTCCAGAGGATCGGGTAACCACACAATTACCTGGTCTTCCCAACGCTGCCACCACAGCTCCTCGGCTTCCTGTTCGTTTAGCAGCCGGACCGATTCCACCTGGATGGAGATAGGCACCTGCATGCGTAAGGTGAGCATAGCCGAGCGAGGATGTTGAAGTTGGGCCTGATAGCTCATGCGAGCAACGCCCGAGTAAAGTTCCCAACGAACCAGGCTTTGGGCCGTGGGGAGCCAGGTGCGTGGTTGGGTCCACAACTCCAACTGCTCCGGCCATGAGCTGCCACATTCAAAAGCGGTCGTGGGAGTTTCTTGGGCTTGATCCCAAAGGTCCACAAAAGTTTCGCCCAGGATCGGTTCCAAATCCTGGGTCCCGTGGAGGTGGTGCTCCAAGGTGCTGTTGACCGAAAGGGCCAACCAGTGTTGGACCGAGCCGTTTTGGTCCACCATGACCCTAGGCACCCGCCATCGCCCAATGCCTGAGGCTTCCTGGAGCACAAAGCCCAGGGAGATTTTCACCGGTCCGGTAGCCGGCTCGCGCAACCGGATGCGGAAAAGCTCCAGTCCAGGCACCGGCGCGTGAGCATGAGGTTGCTTGGACTCGGGCACTTTGCTCACTTCTTGCACCGCAGGATCTTCCACCGGCAGCAGTTGTAGAGCCGGATCCACCCAAATCCGCAGTTGTTCCAACGGGTGTCCCATCGGACGACAATGCAATTGGGTTTCCAGGATCATGGAACCGGGATGGACCTTGAGCCACAGCAGTTGATCCACTTCGGCCAGGGGGGAGGAGTTCTGCTCTCGGGGGTGCCAGCGTAGATGAAGCACAGAGGTGGGCCCTAATTGCCCTCGCCACAACTGCCCCGAGGGTTCCAACTCCATCGGGCCCCAGGATTGAGGGGCTTCCAGCACGAGGGTTTCCGCGGCGATCACCTCCACCCGCGCCGCAGCCGAACGCACTATCGGCAACCGGAACTCGCGCTGGCCTTCCTGGCTATGGGAGGGAACTTGAAAGAGCAGTTCCAACTGGTGCATTCCGGGCTCTTCCAGTCGGAGCACCAGTCGGCCTTGGGCGTCCCACTCCGCCTCCACCTCCGCGCCGTCAACCACGACTTGCTTAGGGCGCAGTGGGTCATCCAGGGCGGCAAACTCCAAACGCACCGGTTCCTGGGAGCGAAAAACTTGCAGATGATACAGCGCCCGAACGCGGACCGGCTCTTCCGGCTCTCCGATTTGAACCCGATAGCTGGCCTGACGCAAAAGCCAACGGCGAGGACGACCGCTGATGCGGTCGGCCCAATCTACCAAGTACCGATAAAGCTCATCGGGCACGAAGTAGTATTCGGGGTTGGGTTCTTCGGGAACATAGACAGGATAGACTTTGGTGGCCGCGGGTTTTTGAGCCCAAGCCTGGTGCCAAGTGGCGATCATCAGCACCACGGTGGCAGAGGTCACCACGACGGTGGATGCCCGATCCGAGGGGGCCGCTGCGGGAGCAGACAAATGGCCCGCGGCCCGAAGCAGCCCAGCCAAACAAGCAGCCCAAAGACCCAAACTCATCCGTGAGCTAAGCAAAGTGTAGGGTTCGGGCACCCAGGCCGCCAGAGCCAGCAGTCCCACCGCAACCACAGCCAGGGCCCGAGGCCACCGAGGAAACGCCCACCAAAACACCACCCCCAAAACCAAAGCGGCCACCCAACCGGCTCCTCGCCACCACGGCAGCCAAGGCACACGCACCGGCTGTTGCACCTGAGCAGCATGCACCTCGGCCACCAATGACCAGCTTGGATCATACACTTCAGGGACGATATCCTCCGTGGCCGAAGACCACCACATCCACTGGCCCACGCTCATCAACGGCCAGCTTTCCTCCGGACTGGAAAAAGGGTTAGCAAAAGGCCCTGCAGTTGTGGCAAAAGAACTGCTCCGGTTGGACAGTATCAACCGGTTCCCCACAAGCTCCAGATGCAATCCTTGGGCGGCAAAAAACTGTTGCGAAGACTCTGGCAATGGGAGCCGGAGTGAAGTTTGGGAGCTGAATCCCGATTGGGCCAACGCCTGGGCATCCACAAGCAGCAAGAGCCGGTGCTGTTGGGCAACGCGGTGCAGATGCAAGAGGGCTTCGCCCCAGGTGAGTGAGTCTTGCCCGGCAGCAAGCTGGCGGCGCCACTGGGCCAGAAGTCGTTCCAATGTGCCCCGGTGAGCCACCGAGGAAGATGGGTAGGCCCAGAAAGACTTGGCCAAAGGTCCAAACCACCGCTTCAGTATTCCCGGGCCGTCTGGAGCCTGGGTTCCCAACTCTCCTCGGGCCCAAATCCGCCACTGCCGGTGCAGAATCGGGTAGGCACACTTCAGACCCAACGGGGGTACTTCCGCCCAGGGGCCTCCCGGTTGCCAGCGTTTTCGGGTCCACAGTTCCAACTTCAGTTCTCGGGGAGAAGGCCAAGGGGCCGCAAGGCGAACTTCCAACTGCCGTCCTTGACGACGCCACTGATGCGGCCGGTGGTTGACGCTCAGGGCCAACACTTCTTGATCCGCGGGAAGTTCAAACCGGAGTTGTCCTGCGGTGGGCCATTGCATCCACAGTTGGCAGTGATATTCCAGTGCTCCGATGGAGGCACACCAGCGGGTGTCCACTTGTTGGAACCAAACGGTGGGCCGGAGAAACTTTTCGGCGTTTTGGGGACGCAGGGACAACTGGAACAGCTCCGGCTGTTCGGCCAGCGCCCGACCATCATAGCTCCACGAAGCCAGCAATCCTTGCCGATTCTCCTGTAGCGCCGGATCGGAGGGCACCAGTTGATGCACTTTCCAAGCCACGGGCATCCAGGGGGAGGCAAGGATGCTGATATGAGCAGGGGCTTCTTGAGCACCAGCCACGCCCAGCAAAGGAACAAGCAAGGGTTCTTGGGAGTGGAGCTTGCCTTGCCATTGCAGCTCCAGGGTGGCTTCTTCCTGCACGCCTTGACCAAACTCCACCTGCCATCGCCGGACTCGGCCCGGCTCCGAAGTCAGAGCTTTCCAGCTCAAAGCTCCTCGGTGGCCCCGCAGTCGCACTTGGGGTTCCCCAACCCAACTGGAGGTGACCAGCTCCACTTGGCGGAGTTCTCCTTGTTCAGGCCGCAGGGTGACTAGGGCGACCACTTGCCACTGTTGGGGTGTGAGTTTTACTTCAGTGCGCACTTGAGCACGGAATCCTCTGCGTGGCCCAGCAAATCTCAACCTGCCACGCACTTCACCCGGGTCCAGTTGCCACCAAGTGGGCGGATCAGCAACCGGCTCCAACCAGGGATGGGTGAACAAGGGGTCCTGCTTGGTGGCGGCCACCTGGCGAGCGGCCGAGCTGACCAGGTTCCCCCCACTCAGCTCCGCACTCCAGGAAAGAAACCGCCGAGGAAGGCTCAGGGGGCCTTGCAGCTCCAAGGGCCAAAGAGCCGCCAGGTCCAACGCCTCTGCCACGGAACGATGATAAGGTCGGTGAAGCTCCAGCAAGATCCAGATGGGGGAGTGGGGCTCGGCGGGTCGGGCCAACTCCATGTGGATGCGCCGCCGGGGACCTTCTTCCACTCGCCAGCGATGGAGCAACTCGGCCGGATCGGTCTGAAGCCGATCTATGGTCCATCCTGGTCGCAGCAGGGCGTGCACATGGAACAGTTCCCCTTGTTGGGGCCAGAGGCGAATGGCCAGCCGCTGCTCCAGTCGGCCCGGTCGCACTCGGACCACCGCTGCCATGTCTGCTTGCCATCGGGTAGGAGAGCCGTCTAACACGACCACCAGGTGGGCGTGGGGATTGAAGTGTTGGAATCGGACCCGACCCCCCTGCCAAGGACTAATTTGACGACACTGCTGAGGTTCCAATGCCCGAAGAACCAGCGGCGAGCGGATTTGAAGTTGGGTGGTTTCGGACTGCCATCGTCCGGGCAGGATCTGTGCCCGGGGCACCACCACACGACGACGCAACTGCACCGAACCCACGGCTTCCACCTGGACTACGCACCCTGGCTGGAAAGTTCCCCGAAGACGAACCCGACGCCCCTGGGCGTCCAACGGTTCAAACTCCTCCTGGCGTCCGTTGACTTCCACCTGGCGAATGCGGAGCGGCGATGGCACTTCCAGCTCCAGGGCTTGTTCCACCTGGCCCGGGCCCAAAGCAAAGCGGCTCACCAAACGCATCTGGTCCGATGATATGGTTACCAAATTCCTCTGGTCATAGCTGGGAAGCGAGCCGACTTGGGCAGAAGTGGAGCGGAAGCTCAATCGAAGCGAAGCTCCCGGTGGCAGTTGCACTTGCCATCGGGACGGGGAGGTTTTTCCCTCGGCCGAAGAAAGCAAATGCTGCGGAAGTGGAGGGTGAAGCTGGAACCTGTAGCCCTGGGGAACTTCCACCTCCAGGCGCTGGTGCAAAGCTGTGGGAAACTGAAGGGGAAACTCCACCCCCCAGCGATCCTGGCTTCGGCCCTGCAAAACCCAATGCAACAGCAAGGTGCCCTCTCGGGCCACTAGCAGTTGAAACTCTCCTTGAGGCCCAGTGCCTACCACGGCAGCTTCTTGGGGGTTGGTCCACTGGGCGTCGGTCAAGGCCAGATGCCAGGGGGCCAAAGTGATCAGCACTGGATGTTTGGCCCGATGGCGAATCTCCAGCACCGAAGTTCCCAGCAGAACATGGGGAGGTTGGAACCGCACGCGGTGAGTGATCCGAACCACCCGAGCCCCACGAACCGCCTCCGGGGCTACTGCGGCGTTTTGGACCAAATCCACCAATTTGTGGAATTGTTCCGGACGAAGGGGATGAAGGGTCTTGCCTTCTTGGGAAAGCAAAGAGCTGGCTTTTTGGGGAGGGATGAGCACCCGACGAAAGGCCACCGGAGGGGATTGCCCCCAGCTTGGGCGCTCCCCAACCAGGAAGCTCAACCCGACCATCAACCAAAGAACCCCACGACGCATGGTTGCTGTTGGATTTCCTTTAGGGCTGTTTGGAGGAAATAGGGATGGGCCGGTCCATGGTTTCGGTTGAAGCGGTGGGGGAGGGGGCGGGGACTTCCGGACGGGTGGAACCTCCTTCCCAAACCAGCTCGGCTCCGCCCACGGTGGTGGGCTCCTGATCCCGACGCAGGCCGACTCGCTTTTCCCAAACAGCTACCACCGTTCCCAACACGGCTCCCAGCATACCCGGCTGGACCACCAACCAGGCTTCTTCGCCCAGCCAGGTCACCACCGTGGCAGCGGCGGCCACCAAGGCAAACAGCCATACCGGATGGCGCATCCACGCCAGTTGAAGGGCCAACACGGCTACCACCACTCCGGCCAGTCCACCCCAGAGCATCAGCCAGCCGGTGGACACACTTCTTAGGCTCAGCGTGCCCGGAGCCCCTGCCCGAGTAAACAAATAGGAGTGTCCCAGTGCCGTCGTGTCCCGAAGATGGGCACTTCGGGTGAGATTTTCCAAATCGTGTTGAGAAAGGGCCGGTTCTCGGCTCAACAGTACTCCCCAACGCCAACGCCAGTGATGCAAAGGAGTCCAGCCGGAGGCCAGCGACCACAGGTGCTCCCCGCGCGGCACAATCACTTGCCAATAGGTGCGATCAATCCAGGTGTTGCCTTCCACCAGGGGAGCTTCCAACCTCAAGAGAGAGTTTCGCTTGGAGCGGATGAGCTGGTAGTGGATTTCCACGCTTCGCTCCGGCCAGGGGTTTGAAGTGGGCGGCAAAGGCACTTCCAACCGGCGCGTCCCCACCACACGCACCGGCACCGCTTGGCCATCTACCAGGACGCGATACTGTCCGGTGCTTCCCGCCGGAAGTTGGAATCGCACCGGAGAAGTAGGAGCCCGAAACACAAACACCGCCCGATCCATACGACGCTCTCCCTCCACCCAGCTTTGAATCCACACCAGCGGCAGGATCAGCCGGGCAGCCTGCTGAGGAGGCAGCCGCAGGAGGATCGCCAGGGGGGATTGCGGCACTTGGGCCTGAAGGGTTAAACGCTGTTTGCCATCGCCGCCTGAAGGGGCCAGTTGGGCGTTCCAGTTTTGTTGAGGTTCCACATCCACCAGCAGTTCTTTGTCGGCCAGAAGTTTGGCCTGATCGGAAAACTGTTCCACGGCCAAAAACCGCACCAAGGGAATCTCTACCCGAGTGAACCGATCCGACCCCAACGGAGGAAGCGCCTGCTCGTAGCGAAGCGCAAGCTCCACATGTCCCTGGGTGGGCTCGGGCAAAACGATGCGAAAACGCACTTTGTCCTCGGAAGCGTTGGCCCGCTGATCAACCGGATGCAAGGCAGCCGGTTTGCCTTGGTGGAGCACTTGCAGTTGTCCGCCCAAGTGGACTTGGGGGTCCAGCTCCACCAGCAGGGAATCCAGAGGCTGGTAGTAAATCCGCAACCGGACTTGCTCCTCCACCCGAATGGCTTGCTGATCCACCTGCACTCGGGTGTTGCGGACACCGACGATTTGCGGGTCCAGGATTTCCCGAG
>JAJRRR010000374.1 GCA_024279285.1 Planctomycetota bacterium | reverse complement strand
TGAACCAACAAGCTGCCGCATTGGAATCGATTCGGCTTTTGGGACCTGCCGGGGTACAGTTCGATCCTCGTCGGTTGCGTCAGCAACTGGGCCAGATTGTAGGCCAGGTTCAAAGAGCACAAGTTCTGGCTTTGCAGCGCCAGGTGTCAGCCCGTGCCGCATCGGCTTTCCGCAATGAAGTACTCAAGTTGCTCTCTGCGATCCCAGCCCAGGTGGGACCGGAGAACGCCGCCCAAATTCGCCACCTCTTCCAAGTGATGGAACGGTCCGGAGTGGTTCAAGCGAACCTTGCCGGAACCGGCATCTTGAGACGACTTCAACAGCCGCTTGGTTCCGCAGAACGGACCAGGGTGGAGCTGGAAGCCCTGCGGGAGCTGCTTCGCAGGGCCCGCAGTGGAACTTTGGTAGTCCCGCAAGGCGTCCGGCGACAAGCAACGGCTGGCATAGAAGCCCAAGTTTCCCAAGTGCTCAATCGGTCTGTTGCTGCCTCCCGCCGAGAAGCTGCGCTTGCCGAACGGGAGAGGCAAATTGACGAGTACCGAAGGAGAGCCGAACAGCAGCAACGGGAAATTGAACGAGGGCGAGAAGAGCTGCGGCGACTTCGTGCCGAATTGGACCGCCGAGCCTTGGAAGAGCTTCGCCGACAAGACCCGGAAGCAGCGGCTAGGTTGGAAATCGCCCGACGACAGGAAAGCGAGCTGAAAAAGCTGGTTGAGCTTTATCAGCTCGGGATCATTTCTCAGGAGCAATATCAGCGACTCGATCAGCAAATTCGCAGGCAACACCAGAATGAGCTGGTAAGAAAGCTGGAAGAAATCAGACAGCAGCAAGCAGGCCAGGCCGCACAACCCGGACGCCCACAAATTGGCCAGATCAACCTGCTTCGCAGACAACTTGCCCAATTCTGGCAGATGATCTCCCGACAAACGGGAATCCCGCTGCAGCAGCTCATGTTGCAGCAGATGCCAGCGTTTTTCCTGCGTCAAATTGCTCCAGGCCGCAATGTCCGCATCTCAGTCCCTCTGACGGTGGCCGATATGATCGCTCGCAGACTGTTAGGGTTTGGGTTCCGGCGCGATCGGTTCGGAAGATTTATCCGCCAAGGCGGAAGGCTGGTTTTGGAGAATCAACCTGATGCCTTGTTGGCTTTGTTGAACAACGCCGGATTCCGGCAGATGGAGCGTCAGGGGGTAGTGAACCTGGTTGATCGGTTCTTGCAGCGGCATGCGGTGGTGGCTGCTGGAGGTGCGGCTCTGGTGGCCGGACGCATGGGCCAGCCAGCCGCGGAACATCCGCTGGCAAGAATTGTGACGCTTCTTCAGAACTTGGTGCGAGATGTGCAGCGGGGAGCTTTGAAGGTGGGTGATATTGAACGCCTCCTACGCCCGATTTTCCAGGAACTGTTGAGGTTCCAGTAATGGCGGTGCTTTATTTCCCCTGGCAAGGCGTGAGGGTCCAAAGGGAACGGGACCCTGCGGTCACCTTGCGTGTGATCGTCCATCAGGAGCCGGACATCCAACAAGCTGCAGCCGCAGTGGGAGCTGCGACCAACTACCGTTATCTGAACCTGGTCAGAAAATCCATACGGCTTAATGCCATAGGACCTCACACCTGGGAGGCGGAAGTAGATTATGCACTTCCCGATTCCACTGAAGTGATGGAGATTTCCTGGTCGGTCTCTTCCAGACAGGTGCGAATTACACAAGCCTTGGAAACAGTGGCCGTTTATGGAGACCCAAGAATTGATGCCAAGGGTCTTATTGGTGCCACCCTACGAGAAGGGGAGCTTGTGCTTGAAGGAACGGACATTATTGTTCCTCAAGCATCATTGAGCATTTCAGTGCCTGTGCCACCTGAGTATGCATCCATGCCGGCATTTGTGGCCAAAATGGTTGCTTACACGGGGACAGTTAACAAAGACCCGTTCCTTGGGTTTCCTCCTGGAACGCTTCTTTTCAACGGTGCCCAGGGAAGAGCCACATTTGAAAGTAATCCTCAGAACTCAAAGGGGTCTATTTCCTATGAGTTCTCATTTGAGCCTAACAGGACAAATCTCAAATATGGGAGCATTACGGTTCCTTTCAAATACGGGCATGATGTTGTTGATGTGGAATATCAAGGGAACATGCCAGGACAAAACAAACTAATCACTCAGCCAGTTGCTGTGAAAATTCACCGGGTTTATCCCTTTGTCTCGTTTTCTGGACTCTTGTAGGAGGAGTTAAACTATGGCCAACTTGACCACACAAAGTGCCAAGCGTCAGGCAAACCCGATCACGATGTCCAATGCCGACCCAAGCGGCGACACATGGAATAACACGGGCAACGAAGTTTTGCTTGTTGAAAATGGCGGCACAGGTGCCGTCACTTTGACTTTCATCACTTATGCAACAGTTGACGGCTTGGCCGTGAATGATCTTCAGATTTCAGTTCCAGCCGGGGAAACCCATTTGATCGGTCCCTTCCCCACCGGGGTCTATAACGACGCAAACGGCCAGACAATGGTGAACTACACTTCGGCAACAGGAGTAAAAGTAGCTTTGTTGAAGCTGAAGTAAAGTATGGCAATCAAACGCTTTTCTAAAGGCGATCTAGTCAGACTTCGGGCCAGCGACTGGAACAAGCTGGCCGAGCTGGCGGAATCAGCTCCACCGCCTCAACCTGCACCTTTTGGTGGTAGTTCTGCCCTTGTGTTGCGGGTGCGGAACAACGCGGGCCGCACCGTGCCACGGGGTGGGGTGCTTGGTTTGGGCGCGATGACTTTCACTGAGCTGTCCATGCAAGACAGCTCGCGAGTAGTGGAGGGTTATGCCCCAACCGAGCAGGACCACTTCTGGAGATTTGCCATCGCCAAGGAGCCAATTCGTCCGGGCGAAACTGGCATCTGTCTGGTGCAAGGTGTAGCTTTGGTCCGGGTCTTTATCAGATCACCAGCTCACTGGTATGCGGCACCAATCAACGGGACGGTAGAAGGTCTGGCCTCCTGCCAAGACGGCCAGGCCCAAATTCTGGTCAAAGAAAATGAGGCTTCCTTGGGCCCTCAATGGTGTTGGGTCCGCCTCAGTAACACGGGTGGGATTCTCTTCAAACTTACTAATTGCGACAACCCCCAACTCGTTATTTATTCCAGTTCAGACCTGGCCAGTTTTGTCGGCCAAATCGTTAGGCTCAAGGGGCAAAAAACTTGCTGGCTGGTAGAGCTTGTTGATTGCGGGGACGACCGATGCAAAGACCCGGTTTGCGTAAACGTCGTGGGGGTTCACAATCATTGCGCCGAGTGCCGGGACTGCTGGCGCCTAGAGGATTGCGACAATCCAGGGACTTACATTTACACCGATGAGGACCTTTCGTTTTACGATGGCCGGGTAGTCAAACTGGTAGGCCAACCAGATAAGTGCTGGAAGGTCTCGCGGGAAAAGCAAAACTGCACTAATCTTCAGCAAGTGCAAGTGGAAGAAGATTTTGACCAGTGCTCAGACTGCTTCTGCTGGAAACTGGTCAACTGCTACGACAGCTCCCAGGAAATCTGGACTACAAGCAATCTCGCCCGTCAACTGGGGAAGCCCACTGACCAGGTCATTGGCACGCCGGTTTTGCTGGTTGAGCGCCCAAGCTGTTGGAAGATTGTGGACAAAGGCATCCAGTATTGTTCTGCCCAAGCCGAGCAGGTTAATATCCGTGGTGTTTTAGAAGAGTGTGCATGCCCCTGCATAATAGCGGTCAGGTGTGACGACCCCAGCATCAAGCAGCTTATCAACTATGCCACAAACGCTGCCGGTGCCCCCATAGACTTGACAAACTACATCGGGCAAACCGTCCGCGACTCAAACGGCTTTTGCTGGACGCTCAACGAAATCACAAACCCTGACCAGTGTTCTCAATACGCTCAAGGGGGACTAGTTATCCTTGAAGCTTTTGATGACTGCCAAGCCTGCCAAAATCTCGTCAAGCTCAAAAAGTGCGGCACCACAACGGAAATTGTCACCTATTCAGATTTGACCCCCTGGGGCCAAGTGGCAGTAGGAAATGTGTATGTGCGGGATGATGGCACCTGCTGGGAAGTTACTCAGGTAGGAGGGATTTCCTGGACTGGAAACGAAGTTGAGTTTATTGCGGTTGGGACAAAATCGGTATGTTCCGACTGCTCCCAAAACTACAAACTGGTGGTGGATTGCTATGACCCGGACTGTCAAGACCCCTCTAAACTTCCGCGGGACTTGATTGTTAGCGACCCGCGGTTGGCTCCAGCCGTTGGGGCATACATCAAGATTGATGGATTCTGCTACAAAGTCTCCACCACCACGCAAAACGCTACAGATACTCTGGGAGACTTCAAGGGACCGTTTTCAAGTTGCAGTGACTGTTTGGGTGCCCCTATAGACGCTGAATTCCAAGAGCTGGTAACCGTATGCAAAGACCCCTCTACGGGGAATCTGCGCTTCGTGGTCCGTAAGGTGAAATATGTGAACGGGCTACCTGTCTGTGTAGGCCATGAAGCCTGTTTAGACCCGGCTAATTGCACCAATGAGTGTGACACCGGGAGCGGTGGCGGTGGGGGCAGTAGCACAATATCCTGCAATAACTGCGACGTACCCTCCACACTCACCGTGACATTTTCTACTGGAGGGTCTATTAACCCCTGTAGCTGCATGGACGGAGTAACTTTGCAGGTAACCTACAACGCTTCTTCAGGCTACTGGGAAGGCTCAAAGGCCGGAGTGTGTTCCGGAACGCTTGTAGTTCGCGTTTTCTGTGTTGCTGGGCAAAACCAAATGAAAGTGGTTTGGGATTGCGATGGTGAGGTTGATTCAAATTTTGAGCAAACGCTCTGCGACATTCTTGACTGCCAACCGTTTTCTGCTCAGACAAGCACTGCGTTGACCGCGGACAACGCCTGCTGTAACAAGACCGATTACGCAATCAGCATAACGGAGTAAAGTCATGTTGAGCACTAAGACGCTCGAACAGATGGAGATTCTGCTGAGATTCAAAAACCCTCCCCGCAAGGTTGCGATTGTCGGCCCGAGCGGGACAGGGAAAACGATTGTCGCCAAAGAAATAGCAAAGAAATTTAACATTCCGTTGTTGTCTTATGATATGAGCGAATTGAGCGTTATGGAGCTGGAAGAAATTGAGAAACTGAAAGACCATAAGGGATACTTGCACATCTCGAACGCTCAAGTGTTCGCCCGTTTCCTGGACACGCCTGCGACCCCTTGGGAAGTCAGAAAGCGGTTTACCAAAGTACTTCAGTTAGCAACCGAACCGGAGAGGCGGGTTATCTTTGAGAGCCAACTAGAGCTCATTTGTCTTGTTGATAAAGCAGTTGATTTTATTGTGAGGTGCACTTATTTGGACGCAGACAAAATCATCAAAGTCATTCAGTCTGAATTGGAAATTGAGCTTGATGAGTCCACAAAGGAACGCATCACTCAGGAATTGAACAACAAAATCACAACCCGGCAACTCATGCGGAAGCTGAATGCCATCAAAGAGTCAGGGAAACGGACCGTTCGGACTTTCCTTGTGGTGGAATAACCATGCCCTTGCGTCCCGAAGACCGGCCAAGAAAGCCTGGTATCATCGGACGTGCGGCCCGATTCACGGCGGCCACGGCACGCTGGATCGGGTCCGGTGCCCCTTTGCGCAGCCAGCAGGGGCGCCAGGCGGCCCTGGAGACGTGCGCTGCGTGCGAAAAGAACCAGAACGGCTGGTGCTCCGAATGCGGCTGCTTTGTGCGGCTGAAGGTGGCCTACGCCACAGAGAGCTGCCCCTTGGGAAAATGGGGACCGGAGCAGCGGGAGGGCCGCGGCTGCGGCGGCTGCGGCGCATAAAAAACCGGCCCGAAGGCCGGACTGGTGGACTCGTTATGTTGCGGGAGGAAACCAGCGGGGCAAATGCACGAGCATGGAGTTATGGACGAGAAGTCCTAAAGAATGCAGGCGAAGCAGATAGCTTCATGGTCATGCCTCCCGTTTCAACAATCCGAGCTCAAAGTGTCCTTAGCGAAACACCAACGCCTCATCACCTGCCCGCAACTACGCGGGCACTGGCTCCCGGCGCGGGGCCGGAGTTGGGGCCGGTTGGGGCGATGGCTTCGGCGCCGGGCGGCGCTGAGGCCGCCGGACTGGAAGGCGCCGGGGGACCGGCACTGCCCTTCTCCGTCTAACTGGGGCCATTATTCCTCCCTCCTGTGGCATTGAAGCTCCCGCACTAGCCGATCCACTAGGCGACGAGCCACGGGCGGGAGTTCGCGGCTCACCACCACTTCCGTTTTCTCCCCTGCCCGCGCCTTCAGCTCCTGGCAGAACTCGCGCCAGGACATAAATACCGGCGCGGCTGGGATGGAGATTTTCCAATAACTGTAGGATTGCACGACTACCCGGGCCCAGTGGAAGATCACACTGGTGAAGTACTCAGGTCCGGGCTCCCAGGACCATGCCCAGCCGTCGGCATAACTATTAGCCGTCCATGGCTCGTGCAGCACTTTCGTGCTGCGCAGGCCCGGGAACTGACGCTCAAAAGTCTTAACAGCACGCATCCATGCGCGCAAAGAGATAAAC
>JAJRRR010000373.1 GCA_024279285.1 Planctomycetota bacterium | reverse complement strand
GTCAGCGTAACTGGCACTAGGACCGAAACTTACACTTACGACGCTGCCGGAAACCGCACCGGCCCCTCCTACCAAACCGGCCCTGGCAACCGCACGCTCTCCGATGGCATTTATGACTATATTTGTGATTTAAACAGTCCGTTGAAGAAGTCCACTTCAAGCTGAAATTTGTTTCTGGAGTTGTCGCCGCCGCTGAAAAAAACGGCTCTGTGAGGGTCTGGTTCTTTCCTGGGTATGTTTTTCAGCGGCTGCTAAAGGGAGTCTTGTTGAAAAAGATGCTGTAGGAAGTGTTCTTCATGCTAACTCTGTGCAACTTCTGTTGACGGACGGCTGAGAATTAGTAGGTCTTCTTTGTTTTGATGTACTATTGTGTTTTCATCTGTAAAATTTGCGTCTTTTTGACAAGGTGATATTTGATCTTTGCGAGTATTTTGGGAGGGACTGGTATGTATGGGGAAGAGGGGATTTTGCGGGAGAGGATCACGAGTGATTGGGGGAAGTTTTCTTAGGAGGGGTTATAGGCTTTGGCTACCGGGAATGGGTTTGCCTTGCAACTCGTACACATAGCGGAGCACTTCAGCCACGGGTTTATAGAGGGCGGGGGGCACGGGTTGGTTGACTTCGACTTGTTTATAGAGGGCCTGAGCCAGCTCTTTGCGTTCCACCACCGGCACGCCATGCTGAAGGGAGAGTTGGCGGATGCGTTGGGCCATGTATCCGGCTCCTTTGGCCACCACCACAGGGGCGTTCATTTTTTCCGGGTCGTATTTGAGGGAGACTGCCAGTTCGGTGGGGTTGGTGACAGTGACATCAGCTTGGGGCACAGCGGCCGAGATGCGGTTGAGCACCAGTTGGCGTTGCACCTGGCGGCGTCGGGCGATGATGTGCGGATCGCCCAACAGTTCTCGCATTTCTTCCCGCAGTTCTTGTGTGGTCATGCGCAGTTGTTGTTCGTGGCGCCAGAGTTGAAATCCGTAGTCCAGAAGAGCCAACACCAACAAGACCACGGCAATTTTCAAAGTGGTCCAGAACAGGACATCCAGCAGATACCATGCCCAATTGGGCAATTCCAACTGCCACAGGGCCAGGAGCTCGGCTCGCTTCTGGTACAACGACCACACGCCCACCACGCCCACCACGATCACCTTGAAGATACCAAACCCTAATTGGACCATTCCGGCCAGGGAAAAGATGCGTCGTAGTCCGGCCAGGGGGTCTAAGCGGGTCCAGTCGGGAGCGGCCCGGGAAGGGACGAACAAAAATCCCCGGGTCTGAATCAGGCCGATGACCACCCCAGCCACAAACATCACCATCAGCATCAGCAACAGCGGCGAACCTACCTGGCGCCACAAGTGTTGCCATCGGTCCAGGGCCTCCAGAGGGCCGCGTTGCCAACTGGTGTGGCTGAGGAATTCGGTGGTGAGTTGGGCCAGAGCCTCGGCCAAGGGGAGGAACCAAATCCACAGCACGCCCAAGCCAGCCAGCAGCAGCAGAGCGGAGCTGAGGTCGGCGCTTCGGGCCACTTGGCCACGAGCCCGAGCTTGTTCGCGGCGATGTTGGGTCGGTTCGTGTTGTTTTTCGCCGAACTGATCAGGCATGGCTCACTTTGGCTTCAGGGTGAGATGGCTTGCAGCACCGCGTCCAGGTGCGACTCAAGCAGTTCGGGCCCCAGGTAGGCCACTGCTCCCAAACTCAAGGCCAGCAGAGCCAAGGTGACCAAAGCGTTGATGCCCAAGCCCAGCACAAAAATGTTCAACTGAGGCAAAGTGCGAGTGAGAAGTCCCAGCAGCAAGTTGGAAGCCAACACCGCAGTTACGGTGGGAGCGGCGATTCGCAGGGCGAATTGAAAACTGGTTTGGAGCAAGGCGGCGGTGAGTTGGCCGGCTGGAAGCCAGCTTCCTCCGCCTGGAGGCACGGTTTGCAACGATTGAGCCATGGCCAGCACCACTTGGGCCGGACCGTCCAGAGCCAAGAACACGCCCAAAGCCACCATGCCCAATAGCTGCGACAGCACCGGCACCCGGGTGCGCAAGCCTGGCGAAACCACTTCGGCCAGGCTCATGGCGTTGACAAACCCGATCACCTCTCCGGCCATCTCGGCAACAAAGAGGACCAATCGGGCGGCAAATCCCAAACACAAGCCCACCAGAAACTCACGAGCCACCAACAGAGTCAAATGGACCGGCGAGGCCACTTCGGGCCAGGGGCCCGAGTGAAGCCAAAACATCACCACGGCCAGGGCAATGGCCAAACCGGCTCGGGCGGCAACGGGCACTGCCTGCCATCCAAGCGCTGGGGCCAAGGCCAGCAGGCCGGAGGCTCGAGCCAGAAGCAGCATCCACAACAACCATGGCCCCACTTGAGCCAATTGACGCAATTGTTCCAGCATGATTTAACCGGCCGGTTCAGAAATTGGCTTTGGTATTCATAGCACATTGACGGCGTTTTCAATCACTCCTTGGGCGTATTCCATCATTTGGCTCAGAATCCAGGGCAGGGCCAGCGATGCTGCCAAGGCCATCAACAGCAGCTTGGGCACCAAGGAGACAGTTTGTTCTTGGATTTGGGTCATGGCCTGGAGCAGCCCGATCACCAGACCCACCCCCAAGCCCGTCAACAGCACCGGAAGGCTGATCCACATGGCCATCAGGATAGC
>JAJRRR010000372.1 GCA_024279285.1 Planctomycetota bacterium | reverse complement strand
GAATTCCCCAGAAAGTCACCAGTCCGATGGAAGCCAGCGAAACGCCCACGAGAGTGTTCCTCAAGTGCGGAGGGCGCAACAGGTCCAGCACCTGTCCGGTTGGGGCGTCTTTTTGGGAGAGGGCTTTTTGTCGGGCGCGGACCCAGCTTTCCGGCTCTCGCAGTTTCCATCGGACCCAAAGGGTCAGCAGGGCAGGAGCAGCTCCGATGGCAAATCCCCAGCGCCAGGCGTTTTCTCCCAAGGCCGGATTGCCCACCACCCAAGCCCCCACCGCAGCGGCCATCAGAGTGCCAAACACGCTGCTGGCGTGAAAGATGCTGCTCATCACGGGCCGGCTGCGCTGAGGCATCACCTCGGCCACCATGGCCGAAGCCACCGCCCATTCCCCGCCCACGCCCATGGCCACCAAAAACCTCAGCAGGACAATCTGCCAGGGAGTTTGGGCCAGGGCCGTCGCGCAAGTGAAAAGCGAATAGAACAAGATGGTTATGATCATCGTCTTGGAGCGTCCGATGCGATCGGCCACCACGCCGAACAACACTCCGCCCAATGCTCCGCCCAACAAAAAGCTCCCAAATGCCCAATCGTTCCACTGCGAAACCAAAGCATCATCGGCCGAAGTGCCCAACAGGGCCGGCATCGCATCGCGCATGGAGGCCACAAACACCTGCCCCTCAAACACATCAAACACCCAGCCCAAGGAGGCAATCACCAACACGGTCCACTGATAGGCCGAAATGCCCCGATACCAAGGCAGGCGATTCTCTGGATGTTGTTCCGCAGCGGGCATGAGGGCTTCCTTTGGCTTACAAGGGACGGGGGTTTTCCGAGCAGGGCTTAGGCGGGAGCAAGAGTCTTGCGATACGCTTCGGCAAAGCGCCGCACGCCCAAATCGGTAAAAGGCTGTTTGAACGATTGTTCATAGACGGCTTTGCCGGCGGTCACACAGTGGCATCCGGCCAAAGCGGCTTCGGCAATCTGGCGTGGGTTGCGCGTGGCCGCAGCGATGATCTGACTGCAATAGCCGAAGTTGTCCAACATCTGGCGCACTTGGCGCAGCAGCTCCAGCCCCGAGTCGCCAAACTCCTCGCGCCAGCCCACGAAGGGACTAATATAGGTGGCCCCAGCCCTCGCCGCGTGCCACGCCTGAGGCAACGAAAAGATCAAAGTGGCATTGGTGCGGATTCCCTGACAGTTCAGCTCCCGAATGGCCCGAAACCCCTGCTCACTTGCCCCGACCTTGATCACAAAGTTAGGGCACATGGCTGCCAGTTCTTGAGCCTGATGGACGATGTCTTGCCAGTGCTCTAGCTCAGGGTCCACTTCCACGCTCACCGGCAGGGAAGTGCCTTGGACCACTTGGGCAATTTCGGCATAGACTTCCGTGGCTGGTTTGCCTGTGGCCGCCACATGGCGCGGGTTGGTCGTCACGCCGTCCAATGCCCAGTTCTCCAGGGCATAGCGGATCTCCTCCACCTTGGCACTGTCCAAAAACAGCTTCATCTTGTGCCCTCCTCCCACGGCTAGAGCTGGTTGCAACCCTAGGGCGGAAACGCTAAACCAAAGGCATCCCCGAAGTGCTTCCATGATGGGTCAGCTTGTCTGGGGAGTCAATCATTTGGGAAGCTCCGGCGGCCCTACAGAGCAAGGTTTTTTTCGGAAAGCAACCAAGAGGTGCCCCGATGAGTCAAGCCGATCGTCCGTTGGGATTTGCCTTGGTGGGATTTGGGGCCTGGGGAACGCATCATGCCCAGGCCATCAGCGCTTGCCCTCAAGCCCGATTGGTGGCCATCGCTTGCGGTTCCCCGCGTTCGGCCCAAGAGGCCCAAAAAGCCTATCCTCAAGCCCTGGTCAGCACCGACTTGAACCAGGTGCTTTCCCACCCCGAGGTGGAAGCAGTAGCCGTGGCCGTGCCCAACCACTTGCATGCCCAAGTGGCCACTGAAGCCCTGGAGGCCAGCAAACATGTCTTGCTGGAAAAACCCATGGCCTTGTCGGTCCAGGATTGTGATCGGCTCATTGAACTTGCCCGACGGCAACACCGGGTGCTGGCCGTAGGACACGAACTGCGGCTTTCAACCCTCTGGGGAGCCATCAAACGCCACATAGAGCAAGGGGGCGTGGGCCAGGTGAAGTATGTGCTGGTGCAACTTTTTCGTCGGGGCTATCGGTTGGGTTCTGGAGGATGGCGTTTTGATCCCCAACGGGTGGGCAATTGGGTGCTGGAAGAGCCGATTCACTTTTTCGACCTGGCTTGTTGGTACCTGGAGTCCGCAGGGAAACCTCATGAGGTGTTTGCCCAAGCCTCCCATCCCCACGAAAACCATCCCCAGATGAGCCACAATTTCTCGGCTCTGATCCGGTTCGATACAGACGCTTATGCCCTGATCACCCAAACCAACGCCGCGTTTGAACATCATTTGACCGTGCAGGTAACCGGGACCCAGGGGGCGCTTTGGGCCCAGTGGTCCGGAGTGATGGATCGCACCCTCTCGCCCACCTTCTCCTTGCGAATCGGACAAGGAGATCAGGTGCGCGAGGAACCAATCTCCTCTCCGGCCGGAGAAGTGTTTGAGCTGCGTCGCCAGGTGGAAATGATGGTCCAAGCCATCCGAGAAGGCACTCCTCCGGCGGCCACTGGGGAAGATGGTCGTCGGGCGGTGCAGCTTTGTCTGGCTGCCAGCCAAAGCCTTCAGGAAGGTCGCCCCGTGAAGCTCACCTAGCCCCAGGTTCTCCCAGCGAGGATGTCTACCATGTCGCCGTTTGTGCCGAATTATGCGTTTGTGAAACCGGAAGAATTGGGCCAAGGCACTTCGGTCCAAGTGGAAGTGGTTGCGGATCGGGAGGCTTTGGCTCAACACATGGCCCAAGCCATGTTTGACGAAATCTTGCAAGCCAGCCGGGAAGGTCGGGAGCTTTGGATGATCGTGCCGGTGGGCCCGGTGGACCAGTTTCCCGTGCTGGCCCAACTGATCAACCAACACCGGCTCCGATGCCACCATGTGACGATCATCAACATGGACGAGTATCTTACAGATCAGGGGCATTGGGTTCCGGAGGATCATCCGTTGAGTTTTCGGGGATTCATGCGGCGGCGGTTTTACGATCTGTTGGCGACGGAGCTTGCCCCCCGACCGGAAAACCGCATTTTTCCTGACCCCCGCCAGCCGGAGGCACTCTCCCAGCGCATTGCCGAACGCGGTGGGGTGGATGTGTGTTTTGGCGGGATAGGGATCAACGGGCATGTGGCGTTCAACGAGCCTCCGGAGCCGGGCCAGGAAATCTCCGCCGAGGAGTTTGCCCGATTGCCCGCCCGATGCCTCCCCCTGGCTCGGGAAACCCGAACCATCAACTCCGTCACCGTGGGCGGAGGGCTGGAAGTGGTTCCGGCCCAAGCGGTCACCGTGGGTATGTGCGACATCCTGTCGGCCCGACGGCTGCGATTCTACTGCAATCGCCCTTGGCAACGGATGGTGGTGCGTCGGGTGCTGCATGGTCCCCTAGGGCCGCAGTGCCCGGCTTCGTTTCTCAGAACCCATTCGGATGTCCGACTCGTGATCACCCAAGAAGTGTCGCAAGTGCCCCAAATCGCGTTGCGCTAAGCGCATCTGGGTTCGGCATTACGGGGCTTGTCGGAGCTTTGCAAGCGTGCAGATT
>JAJRRR010000371.1 GCA_024279285.1 Planctomycetota bacterium | reverse complement strand
CTCCGGGAGCGGGTGGCAGACGATTGAGATTCTTGAGCAGTTCACTTTCGGGGAGCAATTGACGGGCAGCAGGGCTTGGATTGTTGAACAACATCTTGCCGATCCGAAAGTCCCCTTGGAGAATCATTAAAACTGGATTCATCGCGTCTGCCAGGGAGGCAAGATGAGAGCCTTTATGGGGAGTTCCCAAGGTGAAAAGATCGCTCACTCCTCCAGGATTCCATTGAGGGTTTTCCAAACACATTCGAGCAACAAGTCCTCCCATACTATGGCCAACGAGCACAAGGCGGACTTGGGGATACTTGCGCCGAAATGTTTTCAGTTCCTTGCTAAGAAGCATAGCCGCTTCCACGATAGAGCCTTTGCTGGGATAGGTAAAGGGAGCACAGGCCAAATATGTAGTTTGGCAGGCTTGTTGAAATCGTTGCAGTTGGGGGAGTCCAGAATTAAATCCGTGCAACACAACTATGAGTGGACTCTGACCCAAGTAGAATTCGGGAAGGTGCAGACCATTCTTTTTTAATTGATTGGAATTCTCCGTTGCTCTGGACTGATTGCGGTTTTGAGGCTCCTTGCCGTGAAGGTAAGTTGTATGGATAAAAACCCCAATGAGTATGCAACTGATGAAAATGCCCCTTTTCATATTTCATCCCCATCTTACAAAAAAGACTTCCCTATTAAACTTACCAACAATTGTGGCTCTTTACTTCTCAGGTCTTGTGCCAGATTATTTCCGACTCTTTCTCGTAGAGTTCTTCGAGTCCTCCATATTCTTTGAAAAAAGTTTCAAGTTGTTTTGGAGAAGCATTGATTTCTACAGAGGTTACAAATCCATCATTTATCTTTGTTTTTGGAAGTGCATGGGGGTGGCGCTTAAACCATTGTGCATTCAATCGCCGAAGCACTATTTGCTTGCCCTGGAAATAAACACGATGAAATTCGAAGTGGCCATTTTTTAGTGTTTCTTCAGTATATGCCCCATTGAATCCAACTATTTTCCCAGACAACCATCTTGTTGAGATAAAGACAGAGTTGCCTACCTTGAATACCCTAAAAGGTATAAGTGCATATTCTCCGGTTTCCCGGTCGTGGAAGATTGATAAGTAATGTCCTCTTGAAAATCCTTTTACTATTTTCGCTTTTACAGGTTCTTCATCTTTCACTGCCATGAAGAAAATCCCGGTAAGTCTTGGATCGTCGTAAAGGCATTCCTGCGGCAGATCATATTTGCTTTCAACACATCCGAAACTGAACGCCAGCACTAATAAAATTAATAACTGTGGGGAATTTTTCATTGCATTCCCCTTTATAGGATATTCCCAAGACATGAAAGGTGCCCTCCCGCACAGCTCTTTGCCAGACTAAAGAATAACAACCTTCCCTCTACTACCTATGTGCTGATTGCTTGCTCAGGAGCGCAAGAGTTTTTTCTGGTTTGATCGCAATCGGGATACTGAACACTTGAATAGATCGCTGGTTGCTTGACGATTGGATCAACGATGGCCTAGCTAGTGCTAGTTAGCCCGGGTTCCTAGACATGTAGATGCTGATTGCGGGATCTGCCTGTTGGGTTGTCCCACCGACAGATTTTTATTAACCAACTGCAGCGTTTCGCTGTTCCGGGTTCAACTATCCCAGACTAAGGACAACGATGAACTTAATAGGGCACTTCAAATGCCCGAGGGCCTGCAGATCATGCGTAAGGGATGAAGGTTTGGGCACCGTCTGTGGCCGAAAAAAGATGTCCTTCGCAGACAAGTCCCCTGAAATCATCTTGCTACACCGGCACCGTTCAATGCCTACTGGCAAAAACTTCCAGGTTTACCAGCTCTTGTAGTTGTTCAAGCTCTTTGGGGGTGAGGTTCCACACATGGGCGGCGTAGCGGTCCACTTCTTCATGCATTTCGGAAGGATCGAGGCCGTAAGAAGCGTGCAGGTGGGCCAGCTTAGAGCAGGTTGCAAGATGAAGATGAACTGGGAACCGGGGATTGAACTTTGGCATGCGGAGCCGCTCCAGCACATGAGGTCCCATCTGGACATTCACCGCGTAGCTGAGCACCACTGCTTGACAAGGAGTGGAGTTAAGGCAAGCACACAAGAAGTGGGCTTCTAGGGGGCCGGAGCAGGGGATAAGCATTAGCTTGTGATCTGGCAGCACCGGTTTTCCCTCTTGCGGCCCAACCACGCAGGCGACCATTCCTCGGGCTTGTTCCCGCCAGAGGACTTTCCAGGGGGCGAAGCTATAAGGGCCCAAGTCCATCAAGGCGTAGAAGGGTTCACGGCGTCGGGCCAGCAGTTGGCGGTAGCCGCTTCGGGCGGCAAGCCACTTTTCCAGGTGTTTCAGGTAGGCAAAGGTTTTCGGCCAGCGGGTTTGAAGTTCCTCAGGCGGGTAGGCCCGTTGGGGGTTTTGAGGATCGTAGGGAATAAGGATCCAAGCTGAATGTCGGGAGTTCCAGCGTCGGACATCTTTTCCTCGGATTAAAGGGAACAAGCAATCGGCTTCCACCACCGTGGTGGTGGAAGGCACGGAGACTTTGGTTCCTTGGGTCAGATTGCGGACCCTCCACAAGTTGCCCTGGCGGCTTTCCACCTCCACCCAATAGGCTCCGTTGAGCCAGGTGCACACGCCGGCGTGGGCCCGATAGGGACCACAGCCCAACAGCTTTTGCAGCCCTCGCAACGCAGCCGCAGGAGCGGTGATCCAGGCGGAGGTGGGATCGTGGGGATCGGCCGGTTGGGCCCACCACTGCTCCCGATGCGTGGACGACTCCACCTCCTGAAGGTTTTCCTGGTGGTTGACTTGCACTCGGGCAGGCTTGTGCCAGAGGGTATAGGGGACCGGGTACTGGGTAGGGGTGCCTTTTTCCAGAACCAAGACGGCCGTGCGGTTAGCTGCTCCGGCAAAGGGGCGCAGTCGTATCAAGTCGTCCACCCGAACCACCTGCAACGGCACTTCTTCCTCCAGGGTTTGAGCGATGCGGAACCGCCGGAAACCGGCCCCAGCTCCCGCCGCCTTGAACAAACTTTGCGGCACCACAAAGGCCAGCTTCCCGCCGTGCTTGAGCCACCGGTCGGCCACGGCGTAGATCATCAGGGCCGAGAAATCGCCTTTGACGGCGCCTAGCCGGGGAGGGCGACCGCTTGGGCGGTAGTTGAGCAAGTAGTGGGCTCTCAGTTTCCGAAGGGTGTTCCGGTACTCCCCATTCACATGCTCCCAATTCACCCAAGGCGGGTTGCCCACCACCAGGTCAAACTGCCCTTGGGTCAGGGGGACCAAAAACTCCCGGATCATTTCCGGCACCAGCCCTCCGGCTCCTTGCTCGCGAAGTTGTTGCAGATCTTCGTACCAAGTTTGCAGGGCTTGGAGCTCCGAGGGGGGGGCAGCAGGAGAGCCTTGCCAGGCCCGACAAGCCTGAGCGAATTGGGCGGCGTGGTGGTGTTGGGCCAGATGCTTTTGAGCCACCAGGCAATGGTGAGCCAGAGTTTCGGGGTGCAGCAGCATCGGAGGCACGCGACATGGCCCCCAAGGGGTGGAAAGGGTGCCAAATCGGGACTCCCTCAGCTCTTTGTGCACGGTGACCAGTTGCACCGGATCGGTCCAAAAGATCGGAACTTCCACTTTGCCCCCATCACCAGGAAACAGCTCCAGCAGGTTCAACACCCAATTGGCACGGGCTGCCAGCACCGCCAGGGGATTCACATCCCAACCCACCACCGATTGGGCTGCTGTTTGGAGGAGTCGGGCAGGGGAAACTCCGACTCGCTTGCCGACACGGAGCAATTGGGCAAGCACTTTCACTAGGAAAGTGCCAGAACCGCAGGCAGGGTCCAGCACTCGGGTGTGCAGCAAATCTTCGTCCTGCTGGTCCGTTTCGTCGGTGCCGAAAAACTCCGGAGCTGCCTGTTGCAAGACCCATTGGGCCAGCCACCCCGGGGTGTAAAACTCCCCCAAACTGTGCCGCAAAGGGCTGGGCACCAGGGCGTGATAGAGGTTTTTGAAATAGTCGGTGCCCGGAACCGAGATGGGGCGCCCGGACCAGAACTTTCGGACCTGCTGGGCCAGGCGTTCCAAAGCTTCTTGCAAACTTTGATCCCAAGCCGCCAAATACCAGGAAAACAAGTCCTCCCGGGGCCAATTGGCAATCCCCAGCTCGCAATACTCCTGACCGTTTTCCAGGCTTTCAAACGCCTCGTGGGTGCTGAAGTCCGGGGAACGCTCGGCAACCTCAACTCTATCCCCGCCTTGGCAGTTCAAGCGGCGAAAAACGGCGTGCCAAGTCATCCACTTCACCACCAAAGCAAAGTAGGTCTGAAGGGCAAAGAGGAGCTTGGCAGCGTTTGGGGGTGAAGAAAGAGTCAGGTTCCAGGATCTTGCCCAACGATTCAAAGGCTGCAAGTTCTTGGGAAGAGCTGAGAAATCCACACACAGGCCCGCCCAAGTCCGCCAGCGAGCAAAACCCTGGGCAACAGGATCCAAAGGGGCATCGTCCGCTTGCCCCAGCTTGGCAAGCAAAACGCGGACTACTTCCTGGGCCCAAGGTTGCTGCAAACCAAAGGTTTGCTCAAGTGTGTTCCTCCTCCCCGAGTTGGAACGGGTCTGCGTGGCCACAACTTCCTCCTGAAGGTGGCGGGTTGGGAAACGCCCCAAGGCGCTAGCTCTCCGTGTTGCTTGCTTGTGGGAGTTCAGCACCAGTTTTGACGGTTCCCGCCCGGCCAAACAAGAGCAACTGCCAAGATGTTTCTCGGCCAGGATGTTGGGCTATGAGGGGCTTTGCCCAACTTGCGTATCCTTGCTTATCGGTTCGGTTTGACTTATGGTAGAACGCACTGGGTCTGCGCGTGGTTCCCAGTGCCCGCCTTCGTGTGCCCCCGGAAACAGGTCACGCCTGCCATGAAACGCATCGGTTTGGTTCTGGCTCTGTGGATAGGTGCTGCCCTTGCCTGGGCACAAGAAAGCTCTCTGCCCGATTGGCCCGTTTGGCGCGGGCCAGAAATGAATGGCATTTCGCGCGAACGGGCTTTCATCACCCGGTGGAACCCTCGTCGCAAGGAGAATGTGCTGTGGTTTCGTGAGGACATCTGGAGTGTTTCTTCTCCGGTGATTTTTAACGGGCGGCTTTATATTCAAGCCCGAGCCGAGCCAGGCACGGTGCGCGAAGGGGAGCGCATCGTGTGCCTGGATCCCGAAACGGGAAAAACTCTCTGGGAAAACCGCTACAATGTCTATCTGTCCGATGTGCCGGATACCCGGGTGAGCTGGTCAGCCGTGGTGGGTGATCCCGAAACCGGCAATGTCTATCACCTGGGCGTGTGCGGACTGTTCCAGTGCATTGACGGGCGCACGGGCAAGACGCTCTGGAGTCGTTCGCTGCATGAGGAGTTTGGACTGGTAACCACCTACGGGGGCCGGACTAACTTTCCGGTGGTGTTTGAAGACCTGGTTTTGATCAGTGGGGTGATTGTCAACTGGGGCGAGAACTCCCGACCGGCTCATCGCTTTCTGGCTTTTGACAAACGCACCGGAGAGCTGCGCTGGTTCCGCGGCACACGGCTCATCCCCTACGACACCACCTACAGCACCCCCTTCCTGACCGTCCTGGATGGGCAAGCGGCCATGGTGTTTGGCTCCGGGGACGGGCAGGTGTGGGCGTTTCAGCCTCGCACCGGAAAGCCGCTGTGGAAGTTCCCCTTGGGCCGCCGAGGCTTGAATGTTTCGCCCATCGTCGTAAACGGAATCACCTATACCGGACACAGCGAAGAAAACCTGGAAGACAACACCATGGGCGCAGTCGTCGCCCTGGACAGCGAAGGAAAGCTTGTGTGGAAAGTCAAACAGGTCAGCAACGGAAAAAGCTCGCCGCTTTATGTGGACGGGCGGTTGTATGTGATTGACGATCGGGCAGGCTTGTGGATTTTTGACGCGGCCACGGGCAAGCAGATCGGACGGCGAGGCCCCCGACCCCGAGCCAATTTGAAACTGGGTACTCAAATGCGAGGAAGCCCTGCGTATGCCAACGGCTACATCTATGTCTGCACGGCCAACGGACGATGGTATGTGCTTCAGCCCACCGAAAAAGGTGTCAAAATCGTCCACCGCACGCGGCTTCCCTCGGGCATGGAATGCGCAGCTTCGCCCGTGCTGTGGCACGGGAAAATCTACTTGGCCACCACCGCAGGGCTTTACTGTCTTGGCGACAAGCAGATCAAACCTCAAGCCGGTCCCAAACCGGCCAAGCCCCAAGAACTCCCTGTGCAACAGGACCCCAAAGTGGCCCAACTCCAACTGGTTCCAGCCGAAGTGTTGCTGGCCCCAGGAGCCAAACAGCGGTTTCGGGTGCGGCTGTATAATTCCCGAGGCCAGTTCCTTCGGGAAGCTCGGCCCCAAGAGGTGGAGTTCTTCGTGGATCAAAACGGCACGATTGACTCTCAAGGCACCTTCACTGCTTCGCCGCAGGCGCGGCATGTGGCGGCTCGGGTTCGGGCCAAGCTGGGAAAGTTGGAAGCGGTGGCCCGTGTGCGCATCATTCCCCCCTTGCCCTGGAAGTTTGACTTTGAAGACGGGAAGATTCCTGAAGTTTGGGTCGGCATGATGCATCGCCACCAGCCAGTCCGCCTGGAAGATGGCAACTGGGTGCTGAAACAACTGGAACGGATCCCCATTCCCGGAGGACGCTACACCAAACTAGGCACCCGAAGCCAAGGCTGGATCGGTCCCATCGACTTGCACGACTACACCATCCAGGCAGACTTCATGGGCACACTCAAAGATGGGCGGATGCCGGACATGGGCCTGATTGCTCAACGCTATGCCCTGGTGCTGATGGGGGCCAGCCAGCAGTTGCGCATCCAAAGCTGGCACGCCCAGTTGCGTATGGCCCGAAGTGTCCCCTTCCGCTGGGAAGCCGGACGCTGGTATCGGATGAAGTTCCAAGCCAGCAACCAAGGGGACAAGGTGGTGTTGCGAGGCAAGGTATGGCTTCGGGACCAGCCGGAGCCGAAGCAGTGGCAAATTGTGGCCGAAGACCCGGTGCCCAACCGACACGGCGCACCCGGCTTCTTCGGCAACGCCCGAGAAGCCGACTTCTTCATCGACAACGTGCAAGTGTACCCCAACCCATAAAACCCCTTGCTTCTACCTCCCCCTTGCCTCCTTCCAGGGGAACCAAAGCCCCGGGAGACAAAAAACGGAAGTACAAACGGTCCTCAAATCCTGATTCCCGCAGGGAGTGGCTGAAATGATGAGGGTTGCCAAGAGCCGGTGGATGTTGGTGGGTGTGTTGGCCTTTGGAGTGGTGTGGGCTTTGGGCTGCCAGCGCAGCTCCTCCCCTACAGGCGCTCCGAGTGCTCAGACCGCCACGGTGCAATCTTCCTCGCAGGCGGCCCAGCCAGAAAAGCCTCTGGTTGCGAACAACCAGCCGGATTCTTCCACCACGGAGTCCAAGTCGGCCAGCGCTGCTGAGGCGAAGCCGCCTGCCACGGCGGCGTCTTCTGCTGCTGCGGACACCCAGCCGACTTCCTCTCCCCAAGAAGCTTCCAAACAGCCGGAAAAGCCCAAGGTTCAACCGGCTTCGGCCAAAACCGGCTCGGTAGATGTGGAAGCCATCATTGCCCGGGTACGCAAACAATTCCAAAACTACAAATCCGGCAATCCCGAAGCTATGGACCCAGACCAGGTGGCAGCTCCCCTGCGGGGAGTGCAACCAGGGGACTGGCCCCAATGGGGAGGGTCTTCCATCCGCAACAACACGCCCCAGGTGGATCACTTGCCCACGGAGTGGGACATCGGCGAGTTTGACGAGCAGGGCAACTGGATTCCCGGCACGGGCAAGAACATCCTTTGGGTCGTCAAGTTGGGCTCTCAAACTTACGGCAACCCTGTGGTGGCCAACGGACAGATATATGTGGGCACCAACAACGGTGCCGGCTATTTGAAGCGTTATCCGCCTTCGGTGGATTTGGGCTGTTTGTTGGCGTTTCGGGTCTCTGACGGCAAGTTCCTGTGGCAACACTCCAGCGAAAAGCTGCCCACCGGACGCGTGCACGACTGGCCCTTGCAAGGCATCTGTTGCGCTCCGCTAGTGGAAGGGGATCGACTCTGGTTTGTCACCAGCCGTGGAGAAGTGCGGTGTCTGGACACCCAGGGCTTTTACGACGGAGAGAACGACGGCCCCTTTACCGACGAGCCCAACCAAAACAAAAACGAAGCCGATGTGGTTTGGGTCTTTGACATGATGAAGGAGCTGGGCATTTCCCAGCACAACATGTGCAGTTGCTCCGTCACTGCGGCCGGAGACTTGCTGTTTGTCAACACTTCCAACGGCGTGGACGAGTCTCATATCAACATCCCGGCTCCCAAAGCCCCTAGCTTCATCTGCTTGGATAAGAACACCGGCGAGTTGATTTGGGCCGACAACTCGCCAGGACTGAACATCCTGCATGGGCAGTGGTCTTCGCCCACCTACGCCGTCATTGACGGAGTGCCTCAAATCATGTTCGCTGCTGGGGATGGGTGGCTGTATAGTTTTCTGGCCACTCGGGACAACATAGACGGTCGGCCCATCCTGCTGTGGAAGTTTGACTGCAACCCCAAAACCTCCAAGTGGATCCTCGGTGGCCGCGGAACCCGAAACAACCTCATCGGCACGCCGGTGGTGTACAAGAATCGGGTTTATATTGCCGTGGGCCAGGATCCCGAACACGGCGAAGGCGAAGGCCATCTGTGGTGCATTGATCCGACCAAACGCGGCGATGTCAGCCCGCAGTTGGTCTTCAACTCCGCCTCGCCCGACAAGCCCATCCCTCACAAACGCATCCAAGCTTGCGAGCCCGAAAAGGGTGACTTCGTACGCGACAATCCCAACTCGGCTGCCATCTGGCACTACACGGTGGCCGATCGGGATCTGGACGGTGACGGGGAGATCGGGTTCGCCGAAACCATGCACCGCTCCTGCGGCACCGTGGCCATCAAGGACGATCTGCTGTTCATCGCCGATTTCAGCGGATTGTTCCACTGCCTGGATGCCAACACCGGCAAGGTCTATTGGACCTACGACATGCTGGCAGCCAGTTGGAGTTCCCCGCTGATTGCTGACGGCAAAGTCTATATCGGCGACGAAGACGGCGATGTGGCCGTGTTCCGCCTCTCGGCCGATCCGAAAGTGGCCATGCCCGACGGACAACCCCTGGCCGAGATCAACATGGGCAACTCGGTCTATACCACGCCCATTGTGGCCGGAGGAGTGCTTTACATCAGCAACAAAACCCACCTGTTTGCCATCGCCGAGAAGAAGTCTCAGGATTCTGCATCCAGCCAGTAAAAACGCGGGAAAAAACTGCCCCTGTTGCGACTGGCATTGTTCCAGCCGACCGGAACAAAGGCAACTTCAAGCTTCCCTAGGCGCAGCTCCGAGCTGGTACGGCTGGTTGGAGCCAAGTTTGCCCCTATTCGGCCGAAGTGGCTTGCAATTGCTCCAGCTTGCGGCAGATGGCGTCGGCCATTTCCTGGGTGCCCACGGCGGTGGGATCATCCCGGTGAGGCTTAAGGTCATAGGTGACTTCTTTCCCCTCGGCAATCACGGCAGCCACGGCTTGCTCCAGCCGGTCGGCCGCTTCTTTCTCGCCCAAATAGCGAAGCATCAGCACCCCGGAGAGGATCAGCGCGGTGGGATTGACCTTGTTGAGTCCTTTGTACTTGGGAGCCGAGCCGTGTGTGGCTTCGAACACCGCCCCCCCTTTGCCAATGTTGGCCCCGGGAGCCACGCCCAATCCACCCACCAGACCTGCCGCAAGATCGCTCACAATGTCCCCATACAAATTGGGCAACACCAGCACATCGTACAGCTCTGGCTTTTGAACCAGTTGCATACACATGTTGTCCACGATGCGGTCTTCAAACTCAATATCGGGAAACTCCTGAGCCACTTCGCGCGCCGTGGCCAAAAACAGCCCATCGCTGTACTTCATAATGTTGGCCTTGTGCACGGCGGTGACTTTTTTGCGACCGTACTTTCGGGCATATTCAAAAGCAAACCGCACGATGCGTCGGGTTCCAGAAACACTGATAGGTTTGATTGAAACACCGGTTTCTTCCGCAGGAGTTTTCACTTTGCGATCGGCCGACAGGCGGTTGATGGTTTCAATCAGTTCGGCAGTTTCAGGACGTCCTTTTTCAAACTCCACCCCGGCATAGAGGTCCTCGGTGTTTTCGCGGATGATGACCAGGTCAATGGGCAGATCGCCAAAAAAGGTGCGCACCCCCCGATAAAGCTTGCAAGGCCGCACGCAGGCATACAGGCCCAACTCCTGACGCAAAAACACATTGATGCTGCGGAACCCGGTGCCCACGGGAGTGGTGATGGGGGCTTTGAGGGCACATCGGGTGCGGCGAATGCTCTCCAGCACACTCTCGGGCAAGGGAGTGCCGGTCCGCTCCATCACATCCACGCCGGCTTCTTGAATGTCCCAGTGGATCTCCACCCCGGTGGCATCGATGCAGCGTTTGGCGGCTTGAGCCAGTTCCGGACCTACCCCATCGCCCGTGATCAGCGTTACTTCGTGAGCCATGATCGTTCCTGCCGTTTGGGGGACCAGCAACCCGATTCTTTTCAACCATACCACACAACAGCCCACCCCCAGGAACGGCAACCGTATCAGAACCCCCCCAGAGCGTCAACCGCGGTGCTTGCTTGCCTCAAAGGTCCTGGGCTTTCCGAAAGCTTGGTCTTCGCCCTGAAGGGGGTTAACATAGAACGCGGTGCCTTGGTCAGGTGAAAAGGAGAGCGTTTCCGCCAGCGAAGGAGTTGCAGGATGAGGTCCACGCGTCGGGAGTTTTTGGAAGATTCGTTGTTGGCCACGGCGGCGGCGTTGCTGGCCGCGGTGCCCAAGAAGGCTTCGGCCCAGGAACGCCAAAGCTCCAGTCCCAACGAAAAGCTCGGGGTGGCTGTGATTGGGGTGCGAGGGCGAGGGGGAAGCCACATCGCCGCTTTTGCCTCTCGCAAGGACACCCAGGTGCTTTACCTGTGTGATCCCGACACGGCCGTGCTGGAAGCCCGAGCCCGAGGGGCCGAAAAACTTCAAGGCACTCGCCCCCAACTGGTCCGCGACATGCGCCGGGTGTTTGACGACCCTCGCGTGGACATCGTCACCATTGCCACGCCCAACCACTGGCATGCGTTGGCAGCGATTTGGGCCATGCAAGCCGGAAAAGATGTGTATGTGGAAAAGCCGGTCAGCCACAATGTCAGCGAAGGTCGGCGCATCGTTCAGGTGGCTCAGAAGTATGGCCGCATTTGCCAAACCGGCACGCAATGCCGTTCCAACCCGGGAATGCGCCAAGCGATGGAGCTGATCCACCAGGGCAAGATCGGCCGGGTGCGGCTGGCCCGAGGTCTGTGCTACAAACGCCGTCCTTCCATCGGCCCTCGTGGCCGCTACCCCGTGCCCAAAACGGTGGACTACGACCTCTGGACCGGTCCGGCTCCGTTGAAACCCTTGACCCGACCCCGATTCCACTACGACTGGCACTGGCAATGGGACTACGGCAACGGAGACCTGGGTAACCAGGGCATTCACCAAATGGACCTGTGCCGCTGGGCGTTGCAAGTGAATGACATCGGCCAGGCGGTCTTCAGCTTCGGGGGGCGCTTGGGCTACCAAGACGCCGGAGAGACGGCCAACACTCAGGTGACGGTCCACGACTGGGGTAGCAAACGGATCATTTTTGAGGTGCGAGGGCTACCCACTCCACCTTATCGGGGAGCGAAGGTAGGGATCGTGGTTTATGGGTCCGAGGGCTACTTTGTCAGTCCCAGCTACTCCGGGGGGGTGTTCTTTGATGCCCAAGGGCGTCCGGTTCAGACGCTTCGGGACGGCTCGGACCGGTATCACTATGCCAACTTCCTCCAGGCGGTGCGTTCCCGAAACCCCCAACTACTCACCGCTCCCATCCTGGAAGGCCATCTTTCCAGTGCCTTGTGCCACTTGGGCAACATTTCCTATCGCTTGGGCGAGCCCACCTTGGTGGCCCAGGCCGATGAAGTGCTGCGGAACGACGAACAAGTGTATGAAACCTTCCGGCGGTTTGCAGCTCACTTGAAGGCCAACGGCTTGGCTGCGGACAAAACCACGATTTTCCTGGGCCGCAAGTTGAAGGTGGACTCCCAGCAGGAAACCATCCCTGGAGACGAACAAGCCGTGGCCATGCTCACTCGGGAATATCGCCGCCCGTTCGTGGTCCCCGCTGCCGACGCGATCTAGGACAGTCCGACACGCGCTTGCAAACGCAATCGGGCCGAAAAAAACATCCGGCGCTTGGGCACACAAGCGCCGGATGTTTTGTGGAACGGACCAGTTTAGGGCTTAGCGTTTGGGTGGCCAAGCCAGATCCGAAGGCTTGACTCCCCGACGAAACTTGCCGAAGCCGAAGAAGGTGGGCTGGAACTGGCCTACCAGATCCACATTGCTTCGGGCCGGAATTTCATCTTCCAGACCCACCGCCCAATAACACGCATTCACCAGCAACCGTCGGGTGCCTTCGCTCAGCAGGTCCACCGCAGCTCCAATGGTGCTGACGAACACTCGCCCCCGAGGACCACCTTGGTACTGGTAAGTCTTGATCCAGGCGATGGGCATCATGGGATTGTTTTTGGGGCCACTGACGGGGGGATCGGAGGGCTTCATTCCCTGAAGCACCTGGCCCAAAACCAACGCTTTGCTGTCGCCCGGCAAAGGTAATCGCACCCGATAAACATCCGTGGGCCCCCAGATGTCTCCGTCCCGAATGCCACGCAGAATCGGATGCCCTTTGGCCCCCGGGGCAATGATCCCTCGGGTGCTTTCGCGTCCGTGGGCACCGTGATGAGCCACCCAGGTCTGTCCCAATATCTGCTGACCAAACCCCCCCGGCCACTGACGGCTTCGCCAGTCCCAATGAGCATAGCGATGCGGAGGCCGAATCCGGAAAGCATGCGTGGAGGTGCGAATGGCCACGATGGGCTTGCCGGCTTTGAGATAGCGTTCAAAGTGGACCATTTGTTCCTCGGGCAAATTGCGAAACCGAACAAACAGCACCATCAAGTCCGCTTGATCCAGCAGATGCAGGCCCGGAATGTTGTCCAACACCTCCGGGTTGATCTCCCCGGTGCGAGGATCAATGGCATAAAGCACCGTGCAACGAAACCCATGATGCACAGCCAGGATGCGTCCCAGTTGGGTCAGAGCTTCTTCGGAACGGTATTCTTCGTCTCCGGAGATCAGCACGATGTGCTTGCCTTGGCCGGGTCCGGCATAGCCGTCATAGACCACCCAAGGCTGCTGGGCCTGCAGAGCCCACGCCGCCCACGCCCACACCACAAGCGTGCATATCCCAGTGCGCATGGCTGAACTCCCTTTTGGAAAAAGCGGTCGTTCCACTTTGCACGACAGTGCTTTCCCCATTATGGGCGTTCGCACCAGGAAACCCAAGCACTGGCCGGCATGCCCTTGACCCCTGCGGATGGTGATGCTCAAACTGATCCCAATGGGTTTGTCGGGCAGTGGTGTCCCGTAGCCCAGTGAAATCAAGGAGAACGGCATGCATCTTTGGCAACACTTGGCCTGGGCAGCGGTGGCGTTTGCCCTGGGCATTGGGAAAGCGATTCCGACTCAGGCTCAACAGTCTCGGCTTTCTTTGCCTGCTCCCATGCCGGCTTTTTTTGTGCGTGAAGTCACCAGCCGGCATCCGCATCGGGCAGTATGTCTGGTGTGTCGCTACGGAGAGCGGCCGGTGGTGGTCGTGGTCGTGCGGCGGCTCTCACCTCGGGTACGCAAGTGGATTTGCCAAGTTGACCAACTGGTCCACAAGCATCGGGCCCAAGGAGTGCGTGGGTTTGCGATGTTTTTGGGCAAAGATATGCCCTACTGGCAGCCCCGGTTGATCCACTTGGCACGCCATCACAAGGTGCGCATGCCCCTGACTTTGCCAGTGCAAAGAAATGGCCCTGACCAACTGGCCTTGAATCCTCGCGTGCCGGTGACGGTGATCTTCTATCAGCACCGAAAGATTCTAGCCCAATGGGAACTGCAACAAGAGCAATTGGGCCCTGGGAGTTTGAACCAGATTCGTTGCCGATTGCGTGGCCAGTTAGGTTTGCCAACAGAAGTGGCCCCGGTGGCCCAATCCCCTGCCAATCCTTCTCCAAATAGTCTACCATCCCCAGGATGCTAGGCACGCGAAGAAATCTCCTGTGGAAAACGCAAGGGAGCCCGAGACTATGAAATCTCCCCTTTGGCGTTGTCTGGCGGTTGTTGTGTTGCTAGAGCTTCCGGCTCCGGCAGCCGAGGAAGTGATCAACTTGGGCACGCGTCGGGAGTTGTTTGTGGACGGATTCCTGGTGGATCGGATGCAGGGATTGCAGTTCCGCTTGCATCCTCCCTGTGAGACGGGTGTAGCATTGCGTTTTGATCAGCCTTGGGAGGGGCGCACTTCGGCCTATGTGACGGTGCTCAAAGATGGCTCCAAGTACCGGATGTACTATCGGGCAAGCGGGCAGAAGGGCACTCCCAAGCGGGAGTTTACCTGTGTGGCCGAGAGTTCCGACGGGGTGCATTGGACCAAGCCTCGGCTGGGCTTGCATGCTTATGGGAAGCACCCGCGGACCAACATCATTCTGGCCACCTCGGGTGCCGAGGGCACCCACAACTTCACCCCTTTTGTGGACCGGAATCCTCAAGCCTCGCCCCAGCAGCGCTACAAAGCCTTGGGCGGAGTGCCCCCGCGTGCGTTTGTCTCAGCCGATGGTATCCATTGGAAGCTCTTGCATCCTCGGCCTGTGTTGACCCAAGGGGCTTTCGATTCCCAGAACTTGGCTTTTTGGGACCCGAATCGCCGCTGCTATGTGGCCTACTTTCGGGTGTTTCGCCGCGGGGTGCGTGCGGTGGCCACGGCTACCTCGCAGGACTTTATCCACTGGAGCAAGCCACAGCCGGTTCAGATGCAACAAGCCCCAGGAGAGCACTTCTATACCAACGCCGTGCAGGTGTACTTTCGGGCACCGCACATTTATCTGGCTTTTCCCAAGCGGTACTTTCCGGGGCGCCAGAAACTTCCGAAGCATCCTTACCGGGGGATTTCGGACGGGGCGTTTTTGACCAGTCGGGACGGCGTGCATTTTCAGCGCACCTTTAGCCAGGCGTTTTTGCGACCTGGCCCGGACCCTCGCAACTGGGGAGATCGGTCTAACATGATCGCCTGGGGTTTGGTGCCCACAGGCCGGAGAAAAATGTCCCTGTACTTCAGCCGCCACTATCGGTTTGACTCGGCCCATATAGCTCGGGCGGAGTATGTGGTGGACCGTTTGGCTTCCCTGCACGCTGGGGCGCAGGCCGGATGGGTACTCACCCCGCCGCTGCGTTTTGCCGGAGGAGAGCTACGGCTTAACTACTCCACTTCGGCCTTTGGCTCAGTGAAGATAGAGGTGCTTTCGGCTCAGGGAGAACCTTTGCCGGGGTTTAGCGGCTCCGAAGCCCCCGAGCTTTTCGGCGACGGGGTGGACCAGCGCTATCCCATGGATTTTTCCCCTTTGGTGGGCAAGGTGGTGCGGTTGCGAATCGTGTTGCAAGATGCCGACTTGTTCAGTCTGCGTTTTGTCCGTTAAAAGAGCGCATGTGTGGATGGGGGTTCCGTTGACGCTGGTCTGAAGGAATCTTCTCATGGCTGTTCCCGATGCTTTGGATCAGTACTTGAAAGACCACGCTGGGGAGTTTGAGGACCAATTGTGCCAACTGTTGCGGATAGCCAGTGTGAGCACCGATCCGCAGTACGCTCCCCAGGTGCGCCAGGCGGCCAAGTGGCTGGTGGAGCACTTTGAACAACTGGGCTTGGAGGCCCAACTGCACGAGACTCCTGGACACCCGATCGTGGTGGCCCGAGGCCCTCATGTCCCCGGTGCCCCAACCGTGCTGGTCTATGGCCACTACGATGTGCAGCCCCCAGATCCGCTGGAGGAGTGGATCTCACCCCCCTTTGAACCCACCCGACGCAACGGCAACCTCTATGCCCGAGGGGCCACCGACGACAAAGGCCAGATGTTCACTCACATCAAAGCCGCCGAAGCATGGCTGCGCACCACAGGCTCCCTGCCGGTGAACTTGATCTTTCTGATAGAGGGAGAAGAAGAAGTGGGCAGCCAGCACCTGGAACCGTTTGTGCAACAGCATCGGCGTGAGTTGAACTGCGATTGTGTGGTCATCAGCGACATGTGCCAGTTTGGGCCAGGGCAGCCGGCCATAACCTATGGGCTGCGGGGCATAGCCTACTACGAGCTGGTGTTGCGCGGACCCAAGCAGGACCTGCACTCTGGAACTTTTGGCGGAGCGGTGACCAATCCGGCCAATGTGCTGGTGCAGCTTCTGGCTTCCTTGGTGGACGAGCATGGCAAGGTGCGCGTGCCGGAGTTTTATAAAGATGTGCGGCCCATCTCTGAGAAGGAGCGCACCCGCCTGGCTTCACTGCCGTTTTCCGAGGAGGAGTTTTACCAGCAGTTGGGTGTGACCGGGGGCAGTGGAGAACAAGGGTTTACCGTGCTGGAGCGGCGTTGGGCCCGACCCAGCTTCGACATCAATGGACTGACGGCCGGTTATCAAGGCCAAGGAGCCAAAACGGTGCTTCCGGCGGTGGCCTCGGCCAAGTTCAGCTTCCGACTGGTGCCAGATCAGGATCCCGAAGCCATCACGGCTAAGTTGGAACAATACCTCCGCAGCCAGCTTCCGCCAGGAGTGCAAATGGAGCTGAAAAGCTACCACGGTGCCCGGGCTGTCCTGGTGGACGAAGACCATCCTTATGTGAAAGCCGCTGCTGAGGCCATTGCCCGCGCCTTTGGCACCCCTCCGGTGTTTATCCGCGAAGGAGGCTCGGTGCCCATCGTGCTTACCTTTCAGGAGCAGTTCCAAGTGCCGGTGTTGCTGTTAGGCTGGGGCCAAAACGACGACAACACTCACAGCCCCAACGAGAAGTTTTCCTTGGCGGATTTTCATCGTGGGATTCGGGCCAGTGCCTATCTGCTGGACGAAATTGCCCGAACCGGCGGCTAATCCACTTGTCTGATGTCCGACCAAGCCGATCCTGTGTGCTGATTGCCAGCTTCGATTGATGAGGCAAGAGGCGAGGCGGAGGGGGTTAATGTCCCAGGCTTAAGTACTTGTGCACGAACACCAGGGGATGTTCGGCCCGACGCCCGGTGCCGTCCAAAATCTGATGCCGGCACGAAGTGCCCGGGGCCACGATGTCCCAGTGAGGATTGTCCCGCACTTGAGGCAGCAACACCAACTCGCCAATTTTCATGCTCAGCTCGTAGTGTTCGTAGCCGAACGAACCGGCCATGCCGCAGCAGCCGCTGTCTAGAACCCGAAGCTGCTCCGGCTCTACGACCACCTGGATCAACTTTTCGGTGGCTTGGGTGCCCCAGAGAGCCTTCTGGTGGCAGTGGCCGTGAAGCATCACCGGCGGAACTTCCACCGGTTGGGAAGGAACTAGTCGTTCCAGCAGCCCTTGCTCCACCAGGAACTGCTCCACGGTGCGGGTGCGTTGGGCCACCCGTTGGCTTAGCTCCCCAGGACACAGGTCCAAGTAGTCGTCCACCAGGGCCGAAACACAGCTTGGCTCGGTGCCCACGATCCAGGCTCCTTGTTCCACCCAGGTGGCCAGATGTTGAAGGTTTTCCAGGGCCAGTTGTTTGGCTTGCTTGAGCAGTCCTTTGGAGATCAGAGGTCGGGCACAGCAGAACCGCCCGGCCAGCTCTACCCGACAGCCGGCTTGTTCCAAAAGCAGCACGGCTGCCCGATTCACCTCCGGTTCGGTGAAGCTGGTCAGGCAATCGTCCCAGAGCACCACCAGAGGGCCGGAGCTGTTCGTATCGCGTTGGTGGCGATGTTGGCGGAACCACTTGGGAAAGGTGTATCGGGCAAATCGGGGAAGACTCCGCCGCGGATGAATGCCCAGGATGCGTTTGATCAATCGGGCCACCCCGGGCAGTTGGGTCAGCCAGTTGGAACAGGGAGCCAATCGGGCGCCGAGACGGTTCCATCGGGCCACTTGGGCCATGAATCGCACCTGCCACGGCATCCCATGCACTTGGTAGTAGTGGTGCAAGAACTCCGACTTGAAAGCTGCCACATCCACATTGGAGGGGCACTCGGCTTTGCACCCTTTGCACTGCAAGCAAAGATCCAGAGTTTCAAAGACACGCCGATCGGCCATTGCTTGGGGGACTTGTCCGGCCAGGACCATGCGCAGGGCGTTGGCTCGTCCTCGGGTGCTGTGTTCTTCGTCCAGCGTGGCCCGGTAGGAGGGGCACATCGTCCCTCCCCGGAGCTTGCGGCACACGGCCGATCCGTTGCACAACTCCACGGCTCGGGCAAACCCCCCGGCCTGGCGAAACGCAAACTCGGTTTGAAGCTCTTGGAGGTGGTAGTTGGGGTCCATGCGCAAATTGGCCGTAGGATCAGGGCCGTGAACTACTTTGCCGGGGTTGAGCACCCCTTGGGGATCAAACGCCTCCTTGATTTGGCAAAAGGCTTTGTACAGTTCCGGTCCAAAGAGTTTTTCGTTGAGGAAGCTTCGGGCCAGACCGTCCCCATGTTCCCCGCTCATCGCTCCCCCAAACTCCAGCACAAGATCGCTCACCCGGTCCAACAAGGAGCGCATGCGCTTCAGGTCTTCAGGAGCCCGAGTGTCCAGCAACGGGCGAATGTGCAAACAGCCCACCGACGCATGCCCATAAATGGCTCCCTGAACTCCATGCTGCTCAAGAATCTGACGAAAGCGTTGCAAAAACTCCGGGAGCCGCTGAGGGTCCACCGCCGTGTCTTCCACAAAAGCGATGGGCTTTTTCAGCCCGGGCACGCCCATCAAAAGCGGCAACGCCGCCTTGCGACAGTTCCAGATGTGTTCGCACAGCTTGGGGTCCAGAACGGCCAAGGCGTGATACATGCCCGGAAACCGGCGCATCTGAGCCCCAAGGGCTTCCACACGCGATTCCACTTCTCCTGGTTCGTCAGAGGAGAACTCCACCACGAGCATGCTTTCCGGCTCGCCGACGACGAAGTCCAGGTAGTGGCGGTATTCCAGGCTTTGTCGGGCCAGGCGGACGATCATCTGGTCAAACATTTCCACCGCCGAAGGCCCAAACGGCAAAACCTCCGGCACCGCCTGACAACAACTGGCCAGGGAGTCAAAGTGCAACACGACCACGCCCCGATGCTTGGGCCGAGGCAACAGATGAACCCAAGCTTGGGTCACCACCGCCAAGGTGCCTTCGGAACCGACGATCAGTGGGGTCATGTTCCACTCTCGCCCTGGAAACCGCTGCTGGTGGCGACG
>JAJRRR010000370.1 GCA_024279285.1 Planctomycetota bacterium | reverse complement strand
TCAAAGGTGAAGTAGCGCAGGTAAGGCCGCTGCTCATCTGGAGCTTTGTTCAGGTGATCTCGGATCGCCTGCAGCACCTGCTTTCGGGAAACAAAGGGGAGTCGTTTGCGCTGAGGGAAAGGGGCTCCCGCCCGAATCCACCGCTTCAGAACTTCCCGCTGCTGTGCAGGCATGGGCTTCTCCGGGGGCATGTCGGCGTCCTCGCCCAGGGCCCGCTCCCAAATAAGCGACTCCTCGGGACGCTTCAGGGTCACATACGCCCAGCGATACTCTTCGTCTCCCCGCAGCCGCAGCAGGCCATCCCGATCCGAAAGATCAAACCCGTCTACCTTCTGCTCTACAGCGTGGCAGCGGTAGCAGTGTTTTTTCAGCACCTCCAGGGCTTGCTTGGCAAGTTGCTGTTTTTGTTCAGGGGTGAGGTGTTTCAAGGGATCAGAATCTTGGGCCTTGGCCGCTGCCAGCAGCCCCAAAACCAGCCCTGCCATCCAGACGATGTGCTTCATGATCTTCGTCCTTTCTTTGCACAAGCCTGGCAATCCACCCCGGCCCATCCTGGCCCCTCCAAAAAGACTCCTTTCTACCACAATAAACGCCCCGGCGCCGAATCGCTTAAGAAAAAAATGGAAAAAAGGCGCAGCTGCTGGTCGCGTTGTCAGTGTTCTTCCCGCGCCGACGTGCAGGGCTCTGTTAAGCGCTCTCCGGGAGCTCGTGCTTCCGGCTCGCCGTGTGCGTTTATTCTCGCCTGGAGCGGCAGCTCCCGCCGCAAGACGCAACCGCGCAAGCCGCAAGCCGAATTTCCGCTTTGCACTCGCGCGCCCCCGGCTGCGCCGGGGGCGATTAAAAAGGAAAAAAGTAAAACCCCAAATCCAAAGCGTAAAAGCGTCAAAGCACAAAGCGTTACTCTACAACCCTGGCAACGCGAAAACCGACGGGGAGGTAGCGGCTCACTGGCGTAACCCTGTAGCGGTTAGCAGACCGGGTGCCCCACGGGACGTCGAGCCACGACCCGCCACGCAACACGCGAGATTTTCCTGTACGGTTGTTCACAGGGTCTTCCAGCGGGCTGCGGGAGTAAAACTCCGCGTCGTACCAGTCCTGGCACCATTCCCACACATTCCCGTGCATATCATAAAGACCAAACGCGTTGGCGCGAAACTGACCCACCGGAGCAGTGAACACAAACCCGTCGTTGGCTGAAATGGCCCAGAAAATAAAAGGGTCAATACGTGTTAACGCCTGGTCGGCCACATTACCCACCTGGGCCAGCCCCTCGGCGTTGTCGCCGTGATACCAGCGCGTAGTGGTGCCAGCCCGGCAGGCGTATTCCCACTGGGCCTCCGTGGGCAGGCGGTAGGTAACCCCTTCCTTGCGGCTCAACCAGCGGCAGAACGCCTGGGCGTCGTTCCAGCTTACATTCACCACCGGGTGATCATCTGTCTGGGGAAAGCCCGGATCGCGCCAGGTGTACTTGGGCGATCGTTCCAACTTGTTCTTCTCGGCGTTATATCCCCAGCCGCCTTTGCCGTCGGTTTCAGCCTCGGTGCGGTAGCCGGTCTCTTGGACAAACTTGCGGAACTGCCCCACGGTCACCTCGTGCATTCCCAGGTAAAACGGCCGGGTGATCCGCACGCGGTGCCGGGGAAGCTCGGATTCACAAACAATTCTGATGTCTTTTGCTGCCTTTTCTGCTGCTGCTGCTGCTTCTTCTAGGACACCAAGTTCTCGCAAGCTTTTCACGACCACTTCTGCCACATTTTTCGCCGTCTGATCCACTTCCTCCCGGGTGGAGCCCATTTGGAACTCCCCCGGGGGGATGAGCACCAGTTTCATGCCGATGGAGTTGGTCTTGACCACTGGGGTGTCCAGGCGTTGGGCCCAACGCTTTTGGGCCTCTTGGGCCTGTTGGGCCGTGAAGGGGGCTTTGAGCACAGGTGGCAAGAGCTTTTTCACCTCCGGCACCAGCACTACGCGGCGCAGCACCCCTTTGAACTCTGGGGTTTGCTGGGTGCGGTACTTTTTCTTCACATAGTCGTGCACGCGGTCGGCCACAAAGCCGTTGAGCTCGGAGAGGGTGATCAGGCCATTTTGGTTCAGGTCGGCTTGGCCTTTCAGGCCTTCAATCACGAAGTGAAAAAACACTCCATGGCCCAACTGGCGGTCTTCCACGGCCCGCTGGCCCTGGGAACAGCTCATCAACAACCCCAGTCCCCCCGGCGGAGGCGGCAAAAGCGGCAAGGCCCGCGAAGGGCTGCGGAACTCCTCCACCGCCGGATCGTTGCGACAGGCGTCCACCCAAAGCAGCCGCGTGCCGGCCCGGCATTGCTGCAAGGGACCGTACAAATCCACCAGCGGCAGCAGGCGGTACTTGTCTCGCAATTGGGCCAGGGTGGGCAGCTTGTCCTGGTCGTAGAGGGCCTTGAGCCCCTTGAGATCGGCATCCTGGGGCAGAAAGCAGAAGATGTGTTTGGTTTTCTTGGGTTCATCGGCATCCTGCACGCGGAACTCCCCGCCGTGCCCGGCCAAGGCCACCAGCACCGTGTCCTTATGATTGAGGTGGGGAGCACTGAGGATCAGCTCCAGGGAGTCCAAGATGTTGTCCCGAAGCGGAAGCAGGCGAATGTCGCTTTTTTGCTGGGCCAGGCGTTGGGAAAGCAGCGTGACGCGGTATCCGGCCCGGCGGAGTACCTGAGCCAGGTCGTGGGCATCGTTTTCGGCCAAGGGGAGGGGGTTCAACGGCTGCCCGGCCCGATACTGGTGCACCCCCACCAGCAGGGCAAACCTGCGCGGGGGAAGCTCTTCCTGCTGAGCCTTGACGGCCGGAAGTGCTACTAGCCCCATCACGGCTACGCTCAACCAGGCCAGGAAGCGGACTTGGTGCATGGTGAATCCCCTTGAGCTGGAGAAACATTGCTCCGTTTTAACCACAAAAAGCCCCGTTGGTCTCCTCTGCCCTCTTGCGTCCTAGGGAAGTTTCCCCCTGAAAAGACGCTTGACACTACAACTTCTTAACTTGGAATGCCAAACAGGAAAAATCAAGAAGTTTTCTGGTCGGCGTATGGGAAAAGCCCATTTGGTGGTCTTTTCCGTAAGAAACTCTCTCTGCGGGCGTCTTTCAGAAGGGAAGAAGAACACCTGCGTGCGAAGCTCGATGAGTCCATGCCCAATGAGGGTTGGACTTTTGATCTGGACCAAAGAAGAGAGCCGGGAAATGAGAGTCAGGTGAGTTTCTGCTTGCTGGGTGGAGCTTGGTCATTGCGAAGAACGGGAAAAGAGGCCGATGAGCGATTGCCAGATTTTTCATCCTCATTTGACATGTTTGACATACTTGCCTCCTGCCATCAGAATCGGCGTCGGACCCCAGGACCCCGTGGTGGAAAGCTGCTTTCCTCTTACGATTCCCGGGGAGATGGACCCGTTTGAGCAACTTTATCGCCAGCACGCTCCGGCGGTGCGTGCCTATCTGGCCTCCCGGCTCACGCTGATCCCCACCATGGCCAAGGAGTGCCGCAAGTTCGGCATTTCACTCATTCTGGCTTCCCAGCAGGCTCGGGACTTTCAACCCGATGTCTTCTCGGCCATCGCCAACTACCTGGTCCTCCGCCTGGCCGAACCGGATGCCCGGGTGCTGGTGCGCAATGTGGCCACCTCCAACCAAGCGCAACTCCTTACGGACCGTATCAAGCAGATGGAGCGTTTTCACGCTCTTTATTTCTCCGAGCAGTACAAGCGCCCACGCTGGATCCGACTGGCCCACCCTTACGCAACCCAGCAGCAACCCACCGGCTGAAAAAGCAAGATTCCTCCGCGTGCGAGATTCTCTGTCGGCCCCTGGAACGGCCAAAGGGACTTTTGAACAAGATGTATATAAAAACAGCCAAGCGAAAAAAACTTGGTCTCTTCTAATAATTTAATGGTATTTATAAAAATCTTATCTGCTCCATCCTTTCCCAACGCCATGCTATGTATCATCTAACGTTCATTTGAAAAACACAGGCTTTGGGTGGCGTGATTCCCGCCTGGGCCCGCTTTGAACTTTTTGGTCCTTTACCAATGCTGCATCCCGAACCACAGCTCAGTTGTCGTGGCTATCCAATCGCAAGAGCCGCCACGGACTTTTTGTCGCGTGGCACACAATCGCGACATCTAAATCCATCAGCATGACCGCTGGCGAGGGAAATCTAAAATTTTTCCTTGGCTCGCAAAATGAAGCTATTGAAGCTTTTAATAGTTACTAGCTGACGGACATGTTTCTTTGTAAGGGCAATCTTAAACTGAGTATAGGCGAAAGTAGAAATGAGTGGTGATGCTTGCTTCGGCGTTTGGGTACAAGTGGAAGCCCTATTGCTTCTTCTCCCCATGCTCCCAAGCCTCCACTCCCCAAACGAAGCTGGGGGCTGACCGACCCAGGCCGACAAGTGCGTCTCTTGCGGCAGAAGTTGCAGTCTCGTTCTGCTCTTTTCCTTTCCAAGATTCAACCTTCCCAAGCCTTCACCCTCCGGCGGCTTGGGCGGTTGGGGTTTGTGTGGAGGTGGTTTCTGAATCGGACTCCAAGGTGGGAGTCAGGCGTTTGTAGCGGCCTTCTAGCCATCGGGCAATGCCGTTTTTGTACCATCGGGAAAAGCGGCTTTCGCTGGCCCCACCGGGCAAGTTAGTCCAGGCTTCTTGGGTGCTCAGATCGGTGACAAAGTGATAGCTGGGAGCAAAGGTGGTTTCTCGTCCCGGGAGCCGCATCAAGTGGCCCTGAAACGGTGTGGCAAAACATCCTCGCATGGGCAGGGTGCCGGTGTGAAATCCCAAGGCCCGACTCATCCACGGAACATCAAAAAACCGGTTTTCAAAGCGGAAGCTGTTATGCTGTCCCCAAGATCGGGCACGCTGTTGCTGGAGGGCTTTGACCGCCCGAGCTACCAAAGTGCCCAATTCCTGTCGGTCGCGGAACCAGTGGCGCGTGTGCGGCTTTTTTAACAGGCGATCCAAGGCCACAACCACCACCGAGGAAAACCCCCAATGAGCACCAGCAAACAAAAGTTGTTGCCAACTGGGCCGTTTGCGTCTGCGACGCCGCACGCCCCGATGAAGTAACTCCCAAATCAAATGCTCATACAATTGGGTGAACAAAGTGGCCTGGTGGCTTTCGGGCAAATAGTTGCCGTCCCAACGGGAAAGCTGTTTCTTGATCTCTCCTTCAGGCATCAGGGGGAGGAGCACTTGGAGGAGTTCTCGGGCTTGGAGACTTACCACATCGTACTGAAGCCGTTGCATGTCTTCCACGGTGGCTTGTTGGGTTTGTTGCAGCAGTTCCTCAATTCGTCGTTTGCGGTAGTCGTGGACGAGGGAGGTGACCAGTTGAGGGCCACGGCGGGGGTTGAGAGGATCATTGGCTGCGACGAGGAATCCCCGACGGGGATTGCGTGCCCGAGGTAAAAGCTTTTCGGGTACCAGTCCTTGCCAGTGGTTTTCGGATTTCCAGGCAGGAACCGGAACCACGCCATTGCACCCTTGCCCTCGCAGCGGAAATGCCCCGTTGACCTGCAGGGCAATGTTGCCTTCCTGATCGGCGAACACCCAACAGAGGGCCGGTTGTTTGATTTTTCGGACCAATCGGGCGGCTTGAGAAGAGTTTTGGGCCAGGGCCAGATGGAGCCAGTGGATCATGGACCTTCCCGTCCCAGGAGCCCGACCTGTCCAGGCCTCCAGCAGGTAGTAGCCTTCGCCGGAGTGTTCTGGATCTCCTTCCAACACGCCCAAGTCGTTGTAGTAAATCCGGTACAGCAGGGGTTCGTCCCCTTTACGGTGGATCACTTCTTGGCGCAGTTGAAAGGGGAGCCAGCGTTTGCCGCGTCGGTAGTGCCAGGCGTTTTTTCGTTTGCGGCAGTGTTCCACGAAATAGTCGGCCACTTCGCCTTTGTAGTGGGTCACGCCCCAGGCCAACTGAGCGTTGCGTCCCACGGCCACAATCGGTGTGCCCGGCAGTGTGGCTCCCAGCACATATTGATCCTGCCAGCACAACACCACTTCGTACCAGATGGCCGGAAGACGATTGACTTCCAAGTGAGGATCGGAAGCCAGCAAAGGCCCTCCTTGGGCACACCGGGAGGGAGCCACCGCCCAAGCGTTGCTTCCCAACCCCGAGGGAACAAGAGCCAGCAATTGTTCAGCGTGTTCAGAGATGGGAGCCCGGAGTTTGACTTGCTTGAGCAAGGGCCAATCGGCCTGGTCCAAAAGCGGTTCAAACAGTTCTCGCATTTGAGGGGCTGGCGCTCCCAGTTGGATCAACTCCACCAGGAGCCGTTTGTCGCGTAACTGGCCCAAGACCAACGCCCCATAGTTGACTAGTGCTCCCAGGAGCAACACGGACTGAGGATCCCAAGGACGCGGTTCCAGCCCTACCAGCCACATGGGCAAGGTGGAGCCGGCTTGTTGCATGGCGTCGTTGACTCCTTGGCAATAGGCATGCAGGAGCTGGCGATCGCGTCGGGACAAGGCAGCCACTTCTTCCTCCAGGCCGACGAAAAGCCCCGCTCGGCGAAAGAACTGGTCCATTTCCACCAGCTCGGGGCGGTTGGCGATGACTTGGGCCATGCGTCCTTGGGCCATCAGTCGGCCGAAGACCATCTGTGTGCGGCGATCCACCGCGTGCATGTAGCCCAGTCCGTACAAAGCCCCTTCCCAATCCTGAGCATGAATGTGCGGCACTCCGTGCTCGTCGCGGAAGATTTGCAGTTGGCGTCGGCTAAACTTGATGCGAACCGGTTTCATCGCACTGGCAGCAGCATCCTGGAAGCAAAACAAAGCGCCCGAGGGTACTTTTCCAAAGCTCGGGCGCGTTGTTTTATCCTAGCGTTCCGCCTCGGAAGCGTCATCATCAGTCGGGTCCGAGCGCTTGGAAGTCCGTAAGGGAGCAGCCACCACGGCCACGAACCCGCCAGGGCCCGGGGGAGCCAACCTCGCCCACTCGCCTCCTTTCAGGGAAGCCTCCTTGGCCCACCGACTCCGGCTCAGGTCCATCCAGAAAATCTTCCACTTGCCTTGGGCGTGGCGCAGATCCAGCAGCACTTCGCCGGCTTGAGGGAAGTAAATCACCACGGCTTTTCCAGGCCAAGCGGCTGCGTAGGCTTCGTTGGGTTCGCGTTGTTTGAGCAGTTGGAGAGCGGGACGGAGGTTCCAAAAGGGAACCAGGCGATGAACTTTTCGGGCAGCCTGGATATTGATCCGGGCCAACTGCGAAGCTCCCAAACCCGCGGGAGGCCGATGAAATCGCACCGCCGCCGCTCCGGCCAAAAGCAGCCGCCAAAAACGCTCCACGGCGTCCCGGTTGGTGTGGCCGAACTTGTTGCCGTCGGCTCCGTAGATTTTGACGGAGTTCGTGGGCCGAGGTCGGGAAGCCAGGTACTGACGCACCCAAAGCAGCCGATCCCAGTGTGTCTGCCCTCGCTGATGGTTGTTTTGCGACACTTCCACGAAAGCGTACAGCTCGGGGTGGTCCAGAGTGTTGCGGTGTTGGGGGTGGCGCAGGTCCCAGGCGTCCCACATCTGGGTCACATACACCCGACGCCCTCGCTGGGCTGCCCGATGGCGCACATATTGGGCCCAATACTCCCCCCAACGCGGATCGCCCGAGGTCTCATTGTCCACGCAATAAAGCACATGATCGTACTTGAGCGTGTGGTCCAACAAGCGGTCCACAAAACGCTGCTGATAGCGGAGCACGATGCGGTTGTTCTGCTGCTGGGCAGTGGTGAAGAAAAACGGTTGCTCGTTGGCTCCGGGGTGCTTGGGATACCGCAGCACCAGTCCCGATTGGGCCGAAGTGTAGTTGATGTTATTGGCCGGATTGTAGGGATGAACAATCCAGGGCTTGCGCGAATAATCAAACCGATCCCAGATTTCTATCTGCACCACAATCCTTCGCTGTTGGGTCCACAGCAAAAACCGCTCCAAGCGACGCCAATACTCCGGGTTGAACTGTTCCAGGTCGTACTTGCCCCTGGGGAGCTTGCGAAACGGATAGACTTCCCAACCCCGGTCGCGGCGGTCGCTCATCGTGTTGCGCACATAGTTGACGCCCGCCTGGGCAAGCTGATCCAGGTGTTGCTTCAACTGGTGGTCGGGCCATTGGAACAGGTTGTCGTCGTCGCTGGCTCCCAGCAGCAGCACCGGTTGGCCACGATATTGCCAATATCGGGGGTTTTGATCCCAGGGACGGATTTCCTGAGCGCCAAGCGGGCTTAACATCAGCAGCAAGATCACCGCCCATATTTTCCAGGCGTGCTTCATGGTTGGGTCTCCTGAGAGGCTGATCCGGAAGAAGCGGGAAGGATGCCCCGTTGTCTGAGCCAAATCAGGCACAACTGGGGCCAGAGGGCCAGAGCCGGATCCCCCTGACCCAAGCCAAACCCGTGACGCCCTCGTTCAAACACATGCAACTGGCCCGGCACACCCGCTTGGCGCATCGCCTGGAAAAACGCCAACGCATTTTCGGCCGGAACCACCCGATCCTCAAAACTGGCTACCAAAAACACCGGTGGGCATTGGGCACGGACCTGTTTTTCAGTAGAGAGCCAGCGAACGAGCTTCGGATCAGGATTCGGGCCCAGCAAATTCCGCCGCGATCCGGCATGAGCATAAGGCTCTACCAGCGAAATGACCGGATAAACCAGAATGCCAAAATCAGGTCGGCAGCTTTGGCGTTGGACAGGATCAGGACTTTGCTTCTCACCGTGGTCGAAATGGGTCAGCACGCACGAGGCCAAGTGCCCTCCGGCCGAAAAGCCCATGATGCCGATCCGCCGGGGGTCCACTTTCCAGCGGGCCGCCTGGTGGCGTACAAGCCGCACGGCGCGTTGGGCATCTTGCAACGGGGCTGGATGGCGATAGCGTGGAGCGATGCGGTACTTGAGCACAAAAGCATGAATGCCGTGGCGGTTGAGCCATCGGGCCACATCGCGCCCTTCGTGCCCGATGGCCAGAAAGCCATACCCACCCCCAGGACAGACAATCACGGCCACTTGGGAATTGTTTTCCCGGGGG
>JAJRRR010000369.1 GCA_024279285.1 Planctomycetota bacterium | reverse complement strand
TTGTACATAGGCACTGGCTCCACCATGGGGGGAGGGACGGCACCTTGGGGGCTGACGCTCAGCCCCCTCCACAGTAGGATTTTATCACCTGAACAAAACCGTGCTTACTCTAAGCCGTTAAATGGTAAGAAATTGCACTTAGGGAACCCTTACACCCCCGGAACAGTTTCTGGGGCCGGTACGGTTGAACGGAAGCATACATTTCACGGGTTTTCAGACGACTCACCCAGCCGAAGAAACCCACCCAGACCGCAGTTCCCAGGCGGGAGCGCTAACCTTTGGGCCCCAAGGGCTCTGGGCCCAAGTGCTCGAAAACCCTTTCCCCGGGAACCGCCAAGGGTTGCGTCTTGACGACGCCCATTGTGCCGGGAGCCGCTCGCACTGCTTAACTCATGGTAATTCTAATCGCGACAAGCAGTTCGTCTAGGGGAAACGACAAAATTGTTGCCATCCCCCGAAGTGACATTTCCCAACTGTCCCTTTTCCCCGGAATTGTCTGTGCCACAGGGTGTTTCGGTCCGCATGAGGCCGGTCCCTGACCTTCTATCCTCACTTTCTTCCAGGCTGAAACTGGCGGTCCCCTCCAACTGGTTTTTTGGTATGCACTTGCAAAAAGTTTTTCACCTATAGGCCGCATCCCCAAGGAGGAGACCGCCATGGATCGCATGGATGCCATCACCTGGCTGTTGTCCTTGCTAGAGGTTTCCCTGCGAGCAAGTCGGGCCCCTCTGCCACTTGGCCCTTGCCGCCGTCCATGCCTCCCGACTCACCTTGGCCGAAATCGGCCACCAGTTGCTCGGAGTGCTGGCCAACTCCGGCATCAAACCAAGAGGATCGCTTCCTGGGCAACTCGCGTGTGGAAGTCAGCGACGCCTGATAAGGTTGGTGGCGTATGTGTTGCTGGTGGGGTTGGCTACTATGCTATGGAGCGCTGCATCCCCGCACACGGTCTAGTTCCGGGACGCAGGGAGCGATGAATGCCTTTGGAGTGAACCGGGGTGGTTTGGGGCCGGGTGCGTGCCTTTCCGGCCCAGGCGTCCTCGGCTTTGATCTTATCCCTAACCGAAGGCGTGAAGGAGATTATTGAAAAGCGAGGATGGGTCGGCTCCAAGCTTCTGGCCCGCTGGGGATTGGAACCCCCTGCAAAGCCCACCAAAATGAAATCCACCACCCCTTCCTTGGTCGCACAAGCACACGAAACTCCAGGCACAAGGAGAAGGCGCCGTGGTTCTGTTAGAGTTCAGCATCACCCCGTTGGACAAAGGCGAAAGCGTCAGCCCTTGGGTGGCCCGATGCCTGAAAATCGTTCAACAAAGCGGTTTGGACTACCGGTTGCATGCCATGGGCACCATTGTGGAAGGAGAACTGGAAGAAGTGCTGGAGTTGTTTCGCCGCTGCGTGGAAGCCGTGGCCGAAGACTGCAACCGGATTTCCTGCACGCTCAAACTGGACTGGCGCAAAGGTCACCGAGGACGCCTGGAAAGCAAAGTGGCCAGCGTTCGCCAGAAGGTAGGCGAAGACCTGAAAACTATCTAACTAAAACCCTACTTTTGAAATTGAAACGCCCAACTGCGAACCTGGGTAAGTTTGCCAAAGCGTGCAGACGGGGCAGGACTTGGGGTTTTCGCGCGTTCTGAAGCACTCGGGCCAATGAACCTCCCCTCAGACAGCGGAAACGCTCCAGGGGCAGAGCGTCTTCTTCCGATTCTTTAATTGCGCAATCCCCCTGCTCCCTGGTGCTCAAGGAGTTGCGATGAAAACGCTCGCGCAATGCCGGTCCGAGGTGGGGTGGCTGGTTGTGTCTGCGCTGAGCTGCGGAAACCCACCTTCCTTGCAAAACCGACTCTCTCAGCAGGTCTTAAAGCTCCAGCGGCAATTAGAAGCTCGTGCCCTTCGGGCCTTGTGGATTGTTTCGGCGTCGCAATCCGAGGCGGATTTATTCCCAGGGCAGGAAGTCGCTTTGTGGCTTCCTCCCCAACTGGCCGGTCCAGGAGCCCAACGGGAGCAGTTGGGCCAAGTGCTCCAAGAAGCCCAGGCCCACTGGAAGCAAAGTGTGCTTCGCAGCGTGGTTGTTCAGGGGCCTTGGGAATGTCGGCACGGGGATCTGCTGGCCCGATCGGGATTCCACACCGTGATTAGTTGGCCCAAGCCCTTGCGTTGGCCACGGCACATCTTCCGCCGACGCCGTCCCCTGGCACCAGCGAGGATGGGCTTGCTTCGGTACTGCCTGCGCCATCTCCCCTTGACCCACGAGCTGCCTCACCAGTTGGCCGCGTTGGCCCAGGTGGTCAAGCGGCGCTGTTCCCCCGCTGGAGCGTTCCTCCACCTGGGCATCCGGCTGGAGCAGTTGGCCAGCAGTCCCAGCGCATGGGAAAATGTTCTCCTGGCCTTGGATCTGGCTCAAGAGTTGGTTCACCGGGGAGCCTGGTGCTGCGTGACTCCGGATGAATTGGCCTGTGTGTTGGGCCAGCAAAGCTCCCGAACCAGTGCACGCTCCATTTTGCGGCCTGCAGCTTAGCTCAGCAGCGGAGACTCAAGGCAGTTGCACATCCAGCGCGTGATTGAACCGATTGGTCAAGTTGGCCAAGCCCACCGTGACCGCAAGCACCACCATTTGGGCCGGTGTCAGCTCCCGACACAACGCCTCCACCACTTCCGGCTCAGCTCGCGTGGTGCGAGTCACCTGTTCGGCAAAGCGAATGACCAGCCGCTGAAGCGGATCAAACGGTTCTTCGCGCCCCTGCTCCAAAGCTTCGATCTGCTCGGCACTCAAACCAGCCCTCTGACCGAGGAGCTTGTGATAGTGCACTCAGTAGTGGCACTGGTTGACCAAGGAGGTTTTCAAATAGGCCAGCTCACGGAGCGGGGCCGGCAAGTCTTGTCCGATGGCCTCACTCAGTCCCAACACGGCACGCAACACATCCGGCTGGTGGCCCAAGGTGCGAAAAATGTTGGGCACCGCTCCCAGCTTGGACTCTATGGCCCGAAACAGCTCCTGAGCCTGAGGCGAAGCCTGATCCACTTCCAACGGCGCGACATAAGGCATGGTTGGACTCCTGGCAGCTAGAGTACAATGCTTCCGTTGGCGTGCTTTTGAACTTACCCAAACTGCGGAAAAAGAACCAGCAGATAGAATCCGGCCCTTGGAGTGGAACTCGGCTCATGACCCAACAACAGCTCCCGGCTCCTAATGTAAGCTTGGTCAACCAGCGTGGGGAATCGGTTCCACTTGCCCAATACTGGTCGCGGCGGCCTGCTGCGTTGTTTTTTGTTCGGCACTTGGGCTGACCGTTTTGTCGTAAGCACGTGGTTCGCGTGCGCCAGGAGTATCCGGAGTTTGTTGCCTCAGGGGGCGAGGTGGTGGTGATCTCTCCGGCCGGAGCACAAGCCACGGAAAAGTTCCATCAGCAGTTTCAATTGCCCTTTGATCTGCTGGCCGATCCAGAGTTGAAGGCCTATCGGGCCTTTGGGCTTCGGGAAG
>JAJRRR010000368.1 GCA_024279285.1 Planctomycetota bacterium | reverse complement strand
GACATGATGGATGGTCGCATTGGGGCTATTCGTCAGGCGTTGGACCAGCAGGGGCTGGAGCATGTGTTGTTGCTCTCCTATGCGGCCAAGTATGCTTCGGCGTTTTATGGACCGTTTCGGGACGCGGTGGGCTCCAAAACCGCCTTGGGCAAAGCAGACAAACGCTCCTATCAAATGGACCCTGCCAACTCGGACGAAGCCCTGCGTGAAGTGGCCTTGGACCTGGCCGAAGGGGCTGATTGGGTGATGGTCAAGCCCGGCATGCCCTATTTGGACATTGTCCACCGGGTCAAGCAGCACTTTGGGGTGCCCACCTTCGTCTATCAAGTCAGCGGAGAATACGCTTCGCTGGTGGCCGCAGCTCAGCAGGGGTGGCTGGAGCGACGCGAAGTGGTGCTGGAGAGCCTACTGGCGTTTCGTCGGGCGGGGGCCGATGCCATTTTGACCTACTTTGCCGTAGAAGCCGCCCAGTACCTTCAGGAAGACTGACCCGACGAATGCCGGCGAAAACCGCCGCTCAAATCCCCTTGCCTGACGCTTCAGTGCCCCTGGGGGCGCGTTTGTTCCTTTTTCACCACCTCACTCCCCCCACCACCCCATTCCCTCATTTGCTCACTCCTGCGGCTTGAAGCGACGCCGCAGGTTCGCCGTGAGTTTTTTCACTACTGGCCATCTTGTCTGGCCAACCGAGTCTGGCGCCACTGGCTAAGTGAGCCTCGGTAGGCCCGATCTTGACGCATGGTTTGAACGAACCGGTCAGAAAGTGGAGTTCGGGGCTGGCGGACTTTTGGGGTGAGGGCTCGTTGGCTCAAACCACTTCGTCGCAGATGCTGCCGATCCATCCGGCGCAAATCGTGTACCCAAACTCGCACCCCGGCTGCCTGGTAGCGCGTGTTTCGGCCCAGGCTGCGAGACCTCAAAGGATGAAACCCAAACTGGCTGGCTGCCCAGGCACTTTGGGCCACGGAACCCAAGGCCGCTGATCCCGCGGTGGGCACCACCACCGTGGTAGCCACCGAAAACACATGATAACTGGGCAATTGCACCACCACTGCCGGTTGCTGGGCCCAAGCAAAACTGGCCCAAGCCACACTTAGCCCCAGCCCCAAAGTCCTGAACATGTTCATGGCCCGGCTCCTGTTGCTGGAAGCGCACCGAATATAGCAAATCGTTCCCATGTGCTACAGCAGCAAAGTGCTTTCTTGGTCTTTCCGAGCGTGCTTCATCTTGGCACCCAAGTTGCATTCAAGCGTGGTGCGGTTGGAAGATGTGTCGTAGTATGGGCATGAGGGGCAGATTGGGCGAGGGCCAAAAGATGAGCCAGACGGCCAAACCGTTGGAGTGGGGAGTGCACGGGGCTCAAGGGGGACTTCGCTTCCTTCCCCGGTTCTGCCCCCCGGACAAAGACCCCTTTGACACGGTCCACTGGCAGCGCCGCGACGCGGTGATTCTGGATGCCCAAGGGCAGGTGGTATTTCGCCAAAGTGGGTGCGAGTTTCCCCAAAGCTGGTCTCACACCGCCTCCAATGTGGTGGCCAGCAAGTATTTTCACGGTTCCCCTGGTTCCCCCCAACGCGAAAAAAGCCTGCGGCAACTTATCCACCGGGTGGCCGAAACCATCACCGCTTGGGGAGCCCAGGACGGCTACTTTGCCTCGGATCAGGATGCCCGGTGTTTTTATCGTGAGCTGAGCTGGTTGTTGTTGCATCAGTACGGGGCGTTTAACTCGCCGGTGTGGTTCAATGTGGGTTTGCATCGTCACTATGGGCTCCGCGGCGAGGCCCCTTTGTGGCACTGGGACCCTCGGACTCAAAAAGCCCAACCCACTCCCAACGCTTACCAATTTCCCCAAGCCTCGGCCTGTTTCATCCTGAGCGTTCAAGACGACCTGGCCAGCATCATGCAACTGGCCTGGACCGAGGCGATGGTGTTCAAATACGGCTCAGGAGCCGGAAGCGACCTTTCAAAGTTGCGCTCTTGGCGAGAGGGACTTTCCGGGGGAGGCAAACCCTCGGGCCCCCTGTCGTTCATGCGGGTGTTTGACCAGGTGGCGGCGGTGGTCCGCTCCGGGGGCAAAACCCGACGAGCCGCCAAAATGCAGTCTCTCCGCGTGGACCACCCCGATGTGTGGGAATTCATCCAGGCCAAACCGCAAGAGGAGCAAAAAGCCCTGCTGCTG
>JAJRRR010000367.1 GCA_024279285.1 Planctomycetota bacterium | reverse complement strand
CCGTCACTAGGTTGGTGGCCCCGGGGCCACTGGTGGCCATACACACCCCACACCGGCCTGTGCTGCGCGCATAACCCTCGGCCGCAAACCCTCCGCCTTGTTCGTGGCGTGGAAGGATGGTGCGGATTTTGTCGGCATATCGGGTCAGGGCTTGATGCAAAGGCATGCTGGCTCCACCCGGATAGGCAAACACCACCTCCACTCCGTGGCGAACCAGCGACTCCACCACCACATCGGCACCGCTGATGGGTTCCGGCACGCTTTGGGTCTCCCGTTGCATTAAAGGAAAAACACCCGCAGAGGGCAGGTTATAATTTTCAGCCTAAGCTGACAAAAATACTCCCCACCGCCGCGTTAGGCAACCCAATTAGCTCATTTTTGGCCCCTGCCGGGGGGAAGTAAAGAGGCTCCCCGGGCCAGTCTTCAAGCAACACCCTGCACGCCTCTGCGAAGGTCCTTTTTGCTCTGCCTTCCTAGCCCAGCTCTTGGCTCCCCCTGGGCACGAGACTAAGATTAAACTTGAAAGTCTGGAGCAATTTCGGCACCAAGCCGATTCAAAGACCAAAACATTGGGCGATTGGCGCAGTTGGCTAGCGCGTCTCGCTTACACCGAGAAGGTCGCAGGTTCGAGTCCTGCATCGCCCACTGGTGCCGCTTATTAAAAGCCGAAGGTGGTTTTACGCAACTTCAGCATAAAAAAGCTCTTACGCAGGCACCTCGGAGTTGGCTGCTGTTCTTCAGTGGAGATTCTATGCCGGAGATTCAAAGCCACCGGAAGGGGTACTCTCCCAATGAAGAGCCTCTTCCGTGCCTGAGGGTTGCCCAATGCCTAGCGTTTTACGGATAGGCTTTAAGCCTCTTGAGATTTCCCCCGAGCCAGTGGAGACGAGCGGGCTCGAACCGCCAACCCCCGGCTTGCAAAGCCGGTGCTCTCCCAATTGAGCTACGTCCCCAAGTCGCCTACTTCAAGCGTATTGCAATCTCCCCCCGGGTCAAGGGCAAGTGCCGCTTGGGCTTCCACCCCCAGTTCGCCCAGGAACGCTGGGCCATGCTGCCTTTGACAGAATCGCCAGAACAGGCTTCCCCTTGACCCCTGGGACCAAAACGGCCACAACACGGTTGCTCCTTTCCAGGAGTCCGGCTTTGTGGACTCATTTTCCCCAATGGTTCTTAGGCCATGTTTGAGCTTTTTGACACTCACACGCACTTGGACCAGGAGGAGTTCCACGAGGACCGAGAGGCGGTGCTTGCTCGGGCCCGGCAGGCCGGAGTGAACCGCATTCTTGTGGTGGGGATTAGTGCCTCCTCCAGTTGCCAAGCGGTGGCTTTGGCCGAGCAACATCCAGAGGTGTTTGCTGCCGTGGGCATCCATCCCAACTACGCTGCCGGGGCTCAAGAAGGAGATTGGGAACAGGTGCTACGGTTGGTGGAACATCCCAAAGTGGTGGCCATTGGCGAGACGGGCCTGGATCGGCACTGGGACTTCACGCCTTTTGAGCTTCAGGTGGAGTATTTTCGGCGTCATTTGGAGCTGGCCCGACGCACCGGGCTTCCGGTGGTGGTTCACAGTCGGGAATGTGATCAAGAAATGCTTGAGGAGATGGGCCGAGCGATGGAACAAGGTCCGGTGCGAGGGGTGATGCACTCTTTTTGCAGTCCGCCGGAGGTGGCCCAACAGTATCTCCAATGGGGATTGTACTTGGGCTTTACCGGCATGGTGACCTACAGGCGTAACGAGTGGCTCCGCCGACTGGTGGCGCAGGTGCCCGAGGATCGCCTGCTGGTGGAAACTGATTCCCCTTACCTGGCTCCGGTCCCTCACCGTGGCAAGCGCAACGAACCGGCTTGGGTGGCCGAAGTGGCCGCCTGCGTGGCTCAAGCCCGGCAAGTAAGCTTGGAACACTTAGCCCAACAAACCACCCAAAACGCACTGCGTCTGTTTGACAAAGCTCTTGATGCTCAGCAGACCTCTTGAACCCACCTTCCAGGCAGACCTTTCCCAAGTCGGTTTGCCGCGTTCCATTCGGGCACTATAAAGCGGACTTGTGCTGGCGAAGTGCTTTTTCCTTCCGGGAGAGTGGTTAGGATGATCCTTGGTTTGCCTCTGTCCCTCTGCAAGGAGTTCCGGCATGTACGATCCGCGAGTGGACCGCTTGGCCGAGATTTTGCTGTTCCACAGTTGCCAGCTTGATTCGGGCCAGAAGGTTTTGATCGAAGCCTTTGATTTGCCCGACCCTGCCCTGCTGATCGCCTTGGTGCGCAAGGCTGCTCCAAGGGGAGTGTGGCCCTATGTCGTCTGCAAACACAATGCGGTGTTGCGGACGCTGTTTTGCCATGCTTCGGAGGAAGCGATCGGTTTTTGTGGACAACTGGAGCGGCAGTGGATGGAACAGATGGACGCGTACATTGGGATTCGCGGAGCAGCCAACAGCTCAGAGTTTTGCGATGTACCGGGGCAGCGGATGCAGTGGTACCAGAAGCACTGGTGGGAAAAGGTGCACTTGCAGGTGCGAGTTCCCCGCACACGCTGGGTGGTGCTCCGTTGGCCTACGCCCAGCATGGCCCAGGAAGCCCAAATGAGCACCGAAGCCTTTGAGGACTTTTTCTTTGAAGTCTGCACGGTGGACTACGAGGCGATGGGCCGGGCCCTGGAACCCCTGGCCCAACTGATGGAAAAAACCGATCGGGTGCGAATCACAGGGCCGGATACCCACCTGGAGTTTTCCATCCGCGGTGTGCCGGTGCGTCCTTGTTTCGGACAACGCAATATCCCGGACGGGGAAATCTTCACCGCCCCGGTTCGGGAAAGCGTGCAGGGGCGCATCCGCTTCAACGCCGCGACGCGCTACCAAGGGGTGGTGTTTGAAGACATTTGCTTGGAGTTTGAGGGGGGTCGGGTGGTTCGGGCCAGTTGTCGGACCAATCAGCAGCGGCTGGAGCAGATTCTGGACTCCGACCCTGGGGCCCGGTTCGTAGGCGAGTTCGCCCTGGGGTGCAACAACCGCATCCGTCGGCCCATGCTGGACATCCTGTTTGACGAAAAAATCGGCGGCTCGCTGCACTTGGCCCTAGGCAACGCCTACGAAGAAGCCGACAACGGCAACCGGAGCCAGGTACACTGGGACCTAGTGCTGCTGCAACGACCTGAGTTTGGGGGCGGAGAAGTGTGGTTTGACGACCGCCTGGTGCGCAAAGACGGCCGCTTTGTGCTGCCGGAGTTGGAAGGGCTCAACCAGGGGCTGCAGTAGCCGCTTTCCAGGCCGAGCTTGAAGGCAGATTTTTTGTCCCAGGGGGCTTGTAGAACCGGGGGAGTTTGTGCCATATTTCACAAACTCCCAGCGTGTTTCCTGGCCCTTGCCAGGAACGAAGCCCCCTACCCCGGCTGCAAGGGTGCTGCCGTGGCTGAATCTTTCGCCCTGTGGATGCCTGAGCCGCTGGCCTATTTGTTGGCCGGAGTGATTCAGGCTTTGCTGCTGACCCTGCTGGTGGCAGGCGGAGCGCTGCTTTTCATCTGGATGGAGCGCAAAATCGCCGGTCGCATCCAGGACCGATTGGGGCCCACCCGAGTGGGCGGCAAGTTCGGGTGGCTTCAGTCGCTGGCCGACGGGCTGAAATTGCTGGCCAAAGAAGACACCATGCCTCGGGCGGCTGATGCCCTCCTGTTCCGGCTGGCTCCTTATGTCAGCTTCTGTGCCTCCTTTGGGGCTTTTATGTTGCTGCCGTTTGCCGCCCGATGGACCGCTCTGGATGTGCCCATCTCAGTGTTCCTGATCCTGGCCATCTTGGGGCTGGAGGTGTTTGGGATCATCCTGGCCGGATATGCCTCCGGGTCCAAGTGGTCGTTGTTTGGAGCCATGCGCGAAGCCGCTCAAGTGGTCAGTTACGAAGTTCCCTTGGGACTGTGCGTCATCATCCCGGTGATGATCTGTGGCACGCTCAATTTGGTGGCCATTGCTGAAATGCAACGCGGCTGGTTCACCAATTGGCTCATCTTTCACGACCCGTTTACTTTCATTGCGTTTTGGGTCTATTTCACTTGTGCGGTGGCCAGTGTAAACCGTGCCCCATTTGACTTGGCCGAAGCCGAAAGCGAGTTGGTGGCCGGATTCCACACCGAATATTCCGGTCTGCGATGGAGCTTCTTTTTCATGGCCGAAGATGGGTCCATGTTCCTGGTCAGTGGGTTGGCTTCCATTTTGTTCCTGGGTGGTTGGAATGGTCCCATTCCGTTGCTGGACCTGGCCGGATGGAGCTACACCAGCCCGTTGGACCCATTCCGCTGGAGTGGCTATGTGGCCAACCTGCTGGGCATGCTCAACTTCATGCTCAAAGCCGTAGTGGGTGTGACCTTGATGATTTGGGTTCGCTGGACCTTGCCCCGGCTACGCATTGATCAAGTGATGCGCACCTGTTTGAAATACTGCGTCCCTTTGGCGGCATTTTGCTTCCTGGGGGCTGCGTTGTGGACTTATGCGTTTCCCTCGGGAGCGTTTTACCGCCAGGGCGTTCCAGCGGGCGTGGTGCGGGAGATGCCGCAGTGGGATGTACCGGCCCTGTACTCCGCACCTGCTGCCCAAGTCCAAACTCCACAAAACCCTCGGCCTGTGAGCCGAACCGAACCTGCAACTCCCGAGTCCCCGGGAACGAGTTAGCCTCGTGGGGAGAGCGTGGCCGTGGAAGCCATCAATTGGCATACCTTTTTCTTCTACCTGTTTGCCCTCATCACCTGTGGGTTTGCCCTCACGGTGGTGCTGGCTCAGAACATCGTGCGCATGGCGTTTGCGTTGATTTTGTCGTTGGGAGCTTCGGCCGGGCTGTTTTTCCTGGCCGGAGCTGGTTTTGTGGGAGCCATGCAGTTGTTGATTTATGTGGGCGGAACGCTGGTGCTGCTGGTCTTTGGGGTGATGCTGACAGCTCAAGGCCCTTTTGTGTCCATGCGCACCCGAGGGGGCGAATGGGTGCTGGCCGTGGTGGTGGGCGGGTCGTTGTTGGCCGTGTTGCTTCAGGTGGCGTTTCGTAATCCGGCCTGGCTGCCTACGAAGCATCAGTACCCTGTGGCCCGAGTGTACACGGCCCGATTGGATGCGCAAGTGATCATTCGGGCTCGTCGTCCGGGCACGGAGCTGGCCGGAGTGGAAGTGCTGGTGCAAGCGGCCAGTGATCCGGCCACCGCGCCCACGGTGGTCTATGACGCTGCGGCCAGACGGTTGATTATTTCCATTGCCCCTGACCAAACCACAGCTCAGGAAGTAGTTCAAGCGATCAACCAGCCGGGTTCCTCGGTAGGGGAGTTGTTCGAGGCTCGGCTGCCCTCGGGCCATTTGGGTCTGGGAGCGTTGCGTGTGGGAGACGGAGGCACCTTTACCCTTCGGGCTCCCAGCACCACCGAGCGTCCGGCCACCTTGGGTCTGGCTTTGCTTGGAGCCCGAGTGGACCACACCCAACGCGAAGGCTACCTGCTGCCGTTTGAAATTATTTCGGTGCATTTGTTGGTGGTGTTGGTGGGGGCGGCGTATTTGGCTCGGGCTCGTCGTCGGGCTTCCATGGCGACGGTTTCCCAGGGGCCAAGTGCTCCAGCCCCCCAAGAACAAAAAAGCCAAGCTTTGACCCCTTGAAACTTGCCCCATGCTGGCAAAACCCTAAAGACCATGATCCTGGCATCGCTGTTTACCGAACCGGTTGGCGTGGCCCACTATGTGGCCGTGGGTGCCGTGCTGTTTGTCTGCGGCGCGGTGTGCATGGCTGTGAAACGAAACGCCTTGGGCGTGCTGATGGGCGTGGAGTTGGTCCTCAACGGGGCCAACCTGAACTTCATCGCCTTTAGCCAGCCGGCGCTTTACGGAGAGAGCCGTTGGGCGTTGGGCTTGGACGGGCAACTGGCTTCCATCTTCGTCATCGTCCTGGCTGCCGCCGAAGCCGCCGTCGCGTTGGCCATCGCCCTGAACTTCTACAACAACTTCACCACGATTGATGTCGACCACGCAGACGAGCTGAAAGGATGACCGGAACCGCATTGGACTATCTGCCGGTGCTGTTGGGTTGGGCCGTGCTGGCCCCGTTGATCTCCTTTGCGCTGGTGGTGTTTTTCGGTCCGAAGATGGGCCGCCACGGCCGGTTGGCCGGGTATGTTTCCATCGGAGGGATTCTCACCGCGTGTGTGCTGTCGTTCATCGCCTTGGGTATTTGGCTTTCGGTCGAAGGCACCGGAGCCGACCTGCTGCACCACGGCCAGCACGACGCCTCCCATGCCGAATCCGCTCATGCCGAATCCGAACATCACGGCGCCGAGTCCCAACACGGCACCGCAGAGCACGCCCCTGCCCGGGTCCCTCGCACGCTCTTTGGCACTTGGTATGTGCTCTCTCCCCCAGGGGTGCCGGAGATCGGCATTAGCTACTACATTGATTGCCTGACCGTGGTGATGTTCGCCATGGTCTCGTTCATTGCGCTTTTGATTCACATCTATTCTTTGGGCTACATGGCCGAGGAACTGGCCGACGAAGTGGTGGACCACGAGGCCCACACCTCTGACGGAGCCCATGTCCGGCGCCGAGGACGCTTTCATCGGTTTTTCCAATACCTGTCGCTGTTTTGCTTCAGCATGTTGGGCTTGGTCCTGTCGGGCAATGTGGCCATGACCTTTGTGTTTTGGGAACTGGTGGGCGTGTGCTCTTACTTCTTGATTGGGTTTTACATTGAGCGACGAAGTGCCAACTTGGCGGCCAACAAGGCGTTTATTGTCAACCGGGTGGGGGACTTTGGGATGATCGTGGGCCTGATGGCCTTGTGGGGATCGTTGGGCACATTTAACTACGGCGACACGCTGGATGAGCAGGGCCATGTGGTCCGCCCGGGGGTGTTTTCCTTGATTCGCCCCGCTGAGCACGGACACCGGCTCTGGGTGCCCGATAAGGCCGTGCAAGCAGCCGCTGAGGAGGAAGTGGCCGCTGTGGTAGCCGACCACCTAAGGGTGCACGGTCCCAACTCCCAGGCCCTGCAAGCTGCCCGAAGTGAAGTTCAGGCCCGAACCGCATCCTGGCGCCAGGGCCCCCAAGGCCGGATGGCCTACTGGCTACTGATTATTGCCGGGCTGGGGATTTTCTGCGGGTGCGTGGGCAAGAGTGCTCAGTTTCCCCTCCATGTGTGGTTGCCCGACGCTATGGAAGGCCCCACCCCAGTGTCGGCCCTAGTGCACTCGGCCACCATGGTTGCCGCGGGAGTTTATCTGGTGGGCCGGTTCTTTCCGGCCTTTGTCCCCGAGGTGCTGCTGGTGGTGGCCGTGATCGGAGCCATCACCTTGTTTCTGGCAGCCACGATCGCCATCACGGCTGTGGACATCAAACGCGTGCTGGCCTACTCCACCGTAAGCCAACTGGGCTACATGATGCTGGCCCTAGGCACGGGAGGATGGCTGGCTGGATTGTTCCACCTGATTACCCATGCGTTCTTCAAAAGCTTGTTGTTCATGTGCTCTGGATCGGTCATTCACGCTTGCCACACCAACGACATGCGTCGTATGGGCGGGTTGTTGAAGAAGATGCCTTACACGGGCTACACGATGTTGGTGGGCTGTCTGGCCATTGCCGGAGCTCCGTTCTTCAGCGGCTTTTACTCCAAAGACTACATCATTGCCCAAACCATCCAGTTCGGCCTGGACAACCCCGGTTGGAACATCTTCTACTACGCGGCCACGGTAGGGGCGGCCATCACGGCGTTTTATATGTTCCGGCTGTGGTTTATGACCTTTTTGGGCAAGCCTCGGGATGAGCATGTGTATGAGCATGTGCACGAAAGCCCACCGACGATGTGGGTCCCACTGGTGATCCTGGCCGTATTGGCCGTCTCGGTGGCTTGGAGCGTGCCAGGGGTGGGACTGTCGATTGAATCCCTGCTGGAGCAGGCACGACCTGCCGGAACCGAGCAAGGTGTGGGCACTGGAACCCTGCTGGCTGATCTGACCTATCGCAGCGAACACCTTTCCCATCAAGAAGCCATCCATGCTCAGGCCACCACGGTGGCCACCTTGGCAGCTTTGGCCGGATTCCTGTTGGCCGTGGTGATCTATGCCAAAGGCTGGGTTTCGGCCGAGGAAGTGGCCCGACAGTTCCGGCCCATCTATCAGCTCCTGTGGCACAAGTGGTGGTTTGATGAACTTTATCAAGCGGTGTTTGTCCGCCCGGTGCACTTTGTGGCTCAACTGATCGCTCGCTTTGACCGCGTGGTCATAGACGGCATCATAGACGGCTCGGCTCGGGCCGTGACGGCCTTTAGCGCTTGGGCCGATCGGGTGATAGACCGGGCCAGTGTGGACGGATTTGTGAACCTCCTGGCCGATTGGGTTTACAACCTGGCACTGCGCCTGCGAACCGTCCAAACCGGACGATTGCGCCAATATGTGGTGTTCATCGTTGTCGGCACAGTGGCGCTGTTTGTGTTGGTGAGCTTTTGGGCCAGTGCTTCGGCCGGATAGGACACTGGCCCTTGTACCGCTTTCCCTTACCCTCGTTGAGTGCTGTTGCAAAAACCATGCAAACCGCAGTGATCCTGCTCAGCTTGATCGTGTTTCTGCCCTCAGTGGCGGCGCTGGTGCTGGCGGTGTTGATTCCTCGGGACAAGACCGAGGTAATTCGCATCTTCACCTTGGCCACTACGGTGGTGGTCATGGTGTTGTCGCTGTGGCTGCTGTTGCCGGGAGGGGAAGACGCTGCGCGGTTTCGCCCCTTGGTCCCAGAAATGCAAAACGCATTCACCTTACGCTGGATACCTACTTTCAACATTTACTACACCATGGGTTTGGACGGGATCAGTTTCCCACTGGTGATACTCACGGCGGTGCTGAGTTTTTTGGCGGCTTGGGCCAGTTGGAACATTGATAAGCATGTCAAAGCCTACTGTGTGCTGTTTTTGATCCTGGAGACGGGGATGCTGGGGGTGTTCATGGCCTTGGACTTCTTCTTGTTCTTCCTGTTTTGGGAAGTGATGTTGTTGCCGATGTACTTTTTGATTGGGGTTTGGGGCGGCCCGCGACGCGAATACGCCGCCATCAAGTTCTTCCTTTATACCCTCCTGGGCGGCGTGTTCATGGTCATTGCCATCTTGATGCTCTACTTCAGCAGCGACCTGAAAGCGTTCCGCCAAGTGACGGGAATCCAGACCCCCTGGTCCCAAATGTATCTGCATCCTCAGGTGTTGCGTCAGGTTCAGGCCCAAGGACTCCTCCCCCTGGAAGGTGGTGGGGGAGCCGTGCTGGTGGTGGCCGACTATCCAGGCCTGGAGTACGAAGGCGTGAAGGTTTCGTTGGGCACCGATGACCAGATTCCCCAAGGCCAGCTTCGGGTGCAGTGGAACGCTCAGGAGAAGCAGCTTCGGGTGCTGACGGGGCCAGGGGCCTCTAATGTGCCGGCGGTCGCCCTGGCTCAAGCGGTGGAACAAAGTCCTGCCGGAGATTACTTCTCCATCCTGCTGGAAGGAGCCGCCGGAGGGCTCGTGCCTCTGGAAGCCACCACGACGGTGAAAACCCCTCAACCGGACAAGCCTGTGCACACCTTCAACATGCTGGCGCTGATGCTGATGGGTCAGCACACCGAGCTTTTCAACTACGAGCTTTTGGGAGCCACGATGCAATG
>JAJRRR010000366.1 GCA_024279285.1 Planctomycetota bacterium | reverse complement strand
TGGGGCTGGAGCTGGAACCGCACCGGCCCCTCGGCCCCCAGCGCTTGAAGCCCCGCAGGCAACTGCACCACCAGACGCACATCCGTGGCGGCTTTGGTCCCTTGGTTGACCACGGTGATCTCATAGAAAGTTTCTCCACCCACTTCCACGGGGTCGTCCAAGTCGGCCACTTCAAACCTCAAGGCCGCGACGCCTTCCACACGGATGCGATGCTGTACGCGTTCAATCAGTCCCAGTTGGGCTTTGGCTTCCACCATCAGCTCATGTTGGCCCGACTGCTCCGGCAACAAGCGCAACAGCACCGTGCCGGCCTGTTTGGGCGGAAGCTCCACCAAGGACCAGTACACCGTTCGGGTGTTGGCGTCGTATTCGCCGTAGTTGTTGGCCTCGAGGAACTTGAACCCTGGGGGGATTTGGGCGGCAAGTTCCACTTCCTTAGCCGGTGCCGTGCCGGGATTGCTGATGGTGATGCGGAACAAGGCTTCGCGTTGCAGATAGCGGAACTTGGGCCCTTGCACCTGAAGTTGCAAGGCGGGGGCAACGATTTCCAACTCGGTTCGGGCTTCGTCCCGAACCAGCCCATCCCCTCGGGCCAGAAGGTGATTCACCACTCGGCCTGGCTTGACTGCCTTGAGGGTCAGCTCCAGTTGTCGGGTTTCTTTGGGCTTCAGATCGCCCACTTCGTATTCCAGCACATTGCCGATGGGATGCTGGAGTCCCTCGGGCACATGCTCCGTGAGGATTACCCCAGTGGCCGGACCGGTCCCAGGGTTGCTGATGGTGATCTGGAGCGTCACTTCCTGGCCCACATGGACCTGCTTGGGAGCTTGCACGCGCAGACGCAGCTCAGGTCGGGTGGCGATGGTTCGGGCCGAGGAGACGGCACTGTAGCGCACCGTGGCCACCGAACCGATCTCCCCTTCGGCAATCGGCAGCACTTCCACCTGAACCTGCCGCTCCTCTCCCGGCTGGAGCACATCTATCACCCAGCGCACTTTGCCCCCAGGCAGGACTTGAGCAGAGGGCCGGGTGCGTAAAAGCCGGGTGCCCTTGGGTACCACATCCACCAGCTCCACATCCGTAGCCGGTACTTGGCCCACATTTTTGACCCGAATCAAAAACACCGCCGGCTTGCCGATCTGGATCTCCTCAGGAGCCTGCTTTTCAATTTGCACGCTGGCCGTTTGCAGTCCTTGCCATCGCTGGTTGGGCAGACCGGTGCCCAGGGGACCGCCGGCACTTCCAGGGCCTGGGCTTATCTCGGGCATCGCGTCCTGATGGGAAGACAATCCCCCAGCCGGCCCCGGCGCCGGCTGTTCCGGCCGGACCGGAGCCACTGGGGCTCCGGTGCCAGCAGCCGGAGGATAGCCAAAGGGGTCAAACGCCTCTTGGGCGGCTGACTGCCGGGGGGGTGCTTGATCTGAACCGCCGGAAAAAGCACCACCTGGAGCTTGATTTGCAGGAGCCTGGATGTTTGCAGGAGCTCGTTGCTGCGTGGGAGAAGGCAACCCAGGGGCTTGCTTGGGCAGGCGCACCTGGGAAAAAGGCGAGGAGACTCCCGCTTCGGAGCTTTCTGCACTTGGTATCGCGGGAGAATTGCCAGGAGTTGGGTCTTTGGCTTCCGATTGGTTTGGCGTGTTGGTTGCCGGGGGCGAAGGCAACTTGGGATCAAAGGGCGTGGGCTCCTGAGGCAGTTGGGTCGGAGCGGATTGGGCCGGGGGAAGTCGTCCCGGAGGCGAAACACTCCCTGCCAAGGGAGATTGTTGCCTAGTGTTTTGTTCCGTGGCGGCTTGCACCGGATCGGGCTTGCCGGGACCTTGGGCCAAAGGAGCAGGGCTTGCCGGCGTGGCCTGCTGCACCGTGGGAGGCTGCGGCCTGCCTGAAGGCAAGCTCAGTTGAACTGTGCTTTGTCCCCCCGAGGGAGGCTCTTGCTTCTGCGAGACCCGAACCACCCGCACCTGCCCCACGGCACTGGGAGCCGAAGCCGAGGCGGGAGGAGAGTTCTCTTGCCGGGTGGAAGCAGGCTTGGACCGCGAAGCCGGTCTGACAAACTCGCCAGGAGGATCGCTTTGGGCCCAAGGGGAAAGCCGACTGGTGGACCACTTGCCCGACCACAGGTCCTGGGAAGAGGCGGATTGGGAGGGGGAGTTTTTCTCCTTGAGGGCAGGTTTTTCCTTCTTGGCTTGGGCTACTGAAAGGTCCTGCTGGGCGGAGCTTTGCCAGGCAGCGTGCACCAGCAAGCCCACGCTGCTCAAGGCGATCACTCCACCCACGACCACGCCTAGCAGCAGCCGCGTTTTTGAAGGCACCGGGTTTGAAGTGTCCGAGAAGGGCGACTGGGTGTGCATGGCACCGGTTCCGACTCGGATTGGGAAACTTGGCCAAGATTCCCTGCTGCATGAGTTTTCCAAGCCTCCCCGAGCGGCGCAGGGAAATCGCTGCGCACTTAGGGGTGGGGGCTATGTAGCAGAAAATTCTCTCTGGGAAAAGACGAATCCCCCCACTCTCCTCCCTGCTGCCAGCAATGATGTCCCTGCTGGCGGTCATGGCTCTTCCATGCCTTCTGCCAAAAAGATTGTTTTCTCCAGCTCCCCTGATATATTTGTCCTGCGTAGTTTGTTCCGCCTAACAGGAGGGGCTTCGGTGAGTGTTCCACCTTCTCAGTGGTATGTTCAGCACAGCTCGGGGGAACAAGGACCACTGAGCACTCAAGAGCTGTGGCGCCTGGTCCAGCAGGGGCAGTTGAGCCCGGAGAGTCTTGTCCGTGGTGCGGAGCAGACCCGGTGGCAGACCGTTCGGGAAGTGCTTGCTTCAGAAGGCTACGCGGTCCCTCAGGCAGACAACCCTTACGCTGCCCCGATGGCTACGGTGGTTCAGGGAGGAACCACCCTCTCGGGCGATGTTGCTCCTGAAGTGCTTCAACCTCTGGCCCAAACCCGTCCCTGGGTGATGTTTCTGGCCATTTTGGGCTTTATTGCCACGGGCCTGATGGGCATCGGGGTGGTAGTGGGACTGGCTGCCGCGGCGTTCCCTCCTGTGGTGTCCTCCTCGGGTGGAGTGGTAGAGGGAATTTTAGTAGCTGGTGTGTATTATGTGGGAGTATTACTTTACGGGTTTCTCTCTTGGTATTTGTTCTCCTATGCTCGGGGCATTGGCCGCCTGTTGGCTTCCCCTACGGTTCCTCACTTGGTCGTAGCTCTCCAAGCCCAGCGCAGCTTTTGGCGTCTGGTGGGCATCGTGACATTAGTAGTAGTGGTGGTGTACGCTTCTCTTTGTGTGTTTGGAGTTGGAGTAGGAGTTATCGGGAGCCTGACAAGATAGAGGTTTTCCACCGCTCATCTGCGGGAGGGTTGGGGAGTTGCCCAAGCAAGTCCTCACGGTGGTTTTTGCCCTGGTGGTTTTGGCCGCAGAAGCGCTCCTTGCCCAACCGGGCCCGAGTTCCCCGGTGGACCCTTCGCCGGTGGATGTTTGGGTAGATGGCCAGGGGCGTTGGGCCGTGGTGGCCAATCACTTGGAAGGCACCCTGGCTCTGGTGGACCTGCAAGAGGGCACCGTCACCGATCGCCAGGGGGCCGGATGGCGTCCGGCCGGAGTGTGGCTGGCCCCGGATGCCACTTGGGCCCTGTGTACGGCTTTTTATTCGGGCACTTTGCATCGCTTCAGGATCAAGCAAACTCGCCTGGTGCCTCAGGGGGAATTGCATTTGGGATTTGGTCCTCGGGGATTGGCCGTGGATGCCCAAGCCCAACTGGCCTATGTGGCCTTGGAACTGGCGGACCAGGTGGCCGTGGTGGACTTGAAAAACTGGAAAGTCACTGCCCGAGTGAGCGTGCCCCGATGGCCCCGATGGCTGGCCCTGAGCCCCGACGGCGGAACGCTTGCCGTCGGCTGTAGCGGCTCGCGTCGTGTGGCCGTGCTGGAGTCCTCCTCGCTTCGGCTCCGCTTTGAAGTCCCCTTGGAAGGCATCAACTGCGGCATGATGCATGTGGATGCCCAAGGCCATTGGGTCTATGCCCCCTGGATGGTCTATCGCCACAATCCGATCACTCCGGCCAACATCCGACAAGGTTGGGTGCTGGCCAGCCGGTTGGGTCGGGTGGATTTGCGTCGTCGCAGGCGTCGGCAAGTTTTGTCCCTGGACTTGCGAGGAAAAGGGGTGGCCGATCCCCACGGCGTAGCCCTTTCGCAAGACCAGCAGTGGATCGTCTGCACCAGTTCAGGCACGGGGGAACTTTTGGTGTTCCGCAACCAGGAGTTGCCCTTTGGCAAGTTTTCCGGCCAGGGGGACCACATGGACCCGGCTCTGGCTCAGGATCCCAAGCGGTTTTACCGGTTGCATCTGGGTGGTCGGCCTTTGGCCGTGCGGTTCCTGCCCGGAAAAGAACAAGTTGTTGTGGCCAACTACTTGCGAAACTCGCTTCAAGTGGTGGATGTGGCCCGTGCTCAAGTGCTCCGGGAAATCTCCCTGGGTGGGCCTGAGAAGCCCTCTCTGGTCCGGCGCGGCGAAGCCCTGTTCTACGATGCCCGACGCTCCCTGGACCAGTGGTACAGTTGTCACAGTTGCCACTACGAAGGCGGCACCAACGCGGTGGTGATGGAC
>JAJRRR010000365.1 GCA_024279285.1 Planctomycetota bacterium | reverse complement strand
TGGCCGACATTGAGCAGGAGTTGCTCCAGATTGAGCAGCAAGGCTCCGAGGCCGATGCGGAGCTGGTCAATCGGGTGTTTCGGGCCATTCACTCGGTCAAAGGGGCGGCTGGTTTTTTGGGCCTGACCCAGATTAACCAACTGGCCCATGCCGCCGAAAATGTCCTGGACCAGATCCGTAACCACCGTCTCGTCCCCTCCCCGGAGGTGACCGATGTGCTGCTTCGGGCCTCCGACCTGCTGCGGGAAATGATCCAGAATGTGGAGCAGTCCCAACACTACGACATCGCCCAACTGGTCCAACAACTTCACCAGGTAGCTCAAGGCTCTCCGGCTCCTTGCCCAGACACCCCTGCCGAGGAAGCGGCCGCTTCCACTTCTCCTTCGGATCCGTCCCCGAGTGCTCCCTCGTCCGCAGGCGGGGAGGTGCCGGAACCTGGCACGGGCGAGTCGGCCCCGGCGGCTGCTTCGGACCGCGCTTCTCAGGAGTCGGCTGCGGTTTCTTCTCCAAACGCTCAAGCTCCTGAAGGGGGGGCGTCCCCTCGCAACGGCTCTTCGGCCGTGGAAGCCACCTTGCGCGTGCCAGTGGGTGTGCTGGATCGGCTGATGAACCTGGCCGGAGAGTTGGTCCTGTCGCGCAACCAGTTGCTCCAAACCCTGGACACCTCGCTGGTGCAAGGCACCGGAGCCATCGTGGCCGGACTGGACCGGGTCACCAGCGAACTGCAAGAGGCGGTGATGCAAACCCGACTGCAACCGGTGGGCAATGTGCTGAACCGCTTCCCACGCGTGGTGCGCGATCTGGCCCGAAAGCTGGGCAAACGCTGCCGACTGACCATCACCGGCCAAGAGGTGGAAGTGGACAAGTCCATCCTGGAGGCCATCACCGACCCGCTGACCCATCTGGTGCGCAACGCCCTGGACCACGGGATTGAACCTCCCCAGCAGCGTCAGGCGGCGGGCAAGCCCCCGGAGGGGCATTTGGAGCTTCGGGCCTATCATCAGGCCGGCAAAGTGTGCCTGGATGTGATTGACGACGGTCGAGGAATTGACCCTCAAAAACTGCGTCAGAAAGCCATTGCCCGCGGACTGTTGACTCCGGAGCAGGCCCAAGCGTTGAGCCACCGGGAAGCGTTGCAGTTGATCTTCACCCCCGGGTTCAGCACGGCCGAAAAGGTGACGGATGTCTCGGGCCGCGGGGTGGGCATGGATGTGGTGCGCAGCAACATCCAGCGGCTGGGAGGCACCGTGGAGGTGGAAAGCCAGGTGGGCCAGGGAACCACGGTGCACATCACGCTGCCGCTGACCTTGGCCATTATTCCTTCCCTGGTGGTGCGTTGCGGCGGGCAGCGGTTTGCCATCCCGCAGGTGAACATCGTGGAGTTGGTTCGGGTGCGTCCTGGGGAGCGGGCCACGCGCATCGGGCAAGTTCAAGGGGCCCAGGTGCTGCGGCTGCGTGGGTCGCTGTTGCCCCTGCTGGACTTGGGCGAAGTGCTGGGACAGCGCAACGGGGACCACGCCCCCCAGCCGGATCAGCCGGTGCATGTGATCGTGGTGGAGAGCACCTCGCAGCGTTATGGGCTGATGGTGGATGCGTTGGAGGACTCGCAGGAGATTGTGGTCAAGCCGTTGGGTCAGCACCTGAAGGGGTGTGCGTGTTTGGCCGGAGCCACGATTTTGGGCGATGGGCATGTGGCCTTGATCCTGGATGTAGCCAGCATCGCCGCCTGGGCCCAACTCCGCTCTACCCAAGAAAGCTCCGAGGAAGAAACCGCCTCGGAAGAAAAAACTTCCCCCTCAGTGCGCGACACTCAAACCATGCTCCTTTTCACCCACGGCCCGGAGGAATACTTTGCCGTTTCCATGGGCCTGGTGGCTCGGATTGAACGGGTGCAACGGGAGCAGATTCGCCAGGTAGGTGGGCAGCAGGTGTTGCAGTATCGGGAAAGCACCCTGCCGCTGTTGGCCCTGGAGGAGGTGTTGCCGGTGGCTCCGGCCCCACCCAGCTCCAGGATGTATGTGGTGGTGTTTCGCCTGGGCCAGCAGGAGTTGGGCTTACTGGTGCCCCAGTTGTGCGATGTGGAAGAAGTGCCTTTGGCGGTGGACACCACCACCTTTGCTCAGCCTGGGGTGATGGGCTCGGTGGTGTTGGAGGGTCGCACGGTGCGGCTGTTGGACATTTGGGAGCTGGCCCGATCGGCCCACCCGGAATGGTTCACCGCAACCCAAACACAATCTGCCCCCGAAGACGCCTCCGCCTGGCGGCTGTTGGTGGTGGAGGACTCCAAGTTCTTCCGCAACAAGGTGAAGGATTTTCTGCAACAGGTCGGCTACCAGGTGGTGGAGTGCCAGGACGGCCAAGAGGCCTGGGAGTGGCTGCAATCGGGCCAGGAGGTGCACTTGGTGCTCACCGATGTGGAGATGCCGCGCATGGACGGGCTGGAGCTTTGTCGTCGGATCAAGAGTGATCCGCATCTGGGGCACTTGCCGGTGGTGGCCCTCACCTCGCTGGCTACGCAGGAAGATCAACAGCGCGGCCAAGAGGCCGGCGTGGACGCCTACCTGGTGAAGATGGATCGGGAGCAACTGTTGCAGACGGTGGGTCAACTGCTTCGTCAAGCCCCGCAACCCCAACTGGTGGAGGTGGAAGCATGAGCACGGCTTGTGCGGCTGACGCCCAAACGGTGCCGGTGGTGAGCTTTTATGTGGGCCCGTTGCTGTTGGGGCTGGAGATCACCCAGGTGCGGGAGATCAATCGCCAGTTGGAGCTGACCCCGGTGCCACATGCTCCGCGGGAGGTGCGGGGAGTGGTGAACCTGCGCGGCGAGGTGGTCACGGTGCTGGATGTGCACCAGGTGTTGGGTTTCCCTTCCCCGCAGATCACCCCTCAGAGTCGCAACTTGATCGTGTTCCACCAGGGAGAGGTGGTGGGCCTGCTGGTGGATCGGGTGTGGGACATTGTCAATGTGCCTCAGGACCAGATCAGCCCTCCACCGGCCAATTTGCATGGGGCTCAAGGGCGGTTTTTCCGCGGGGTGTATCCCACCGGAGAGGAGCTGCTGGTGCTGTTGGACCTGGAGGAAACTCTGCGGTGCGAACAAGCCAACAGTTAGGGGCATTGGAGGTGTTCAACAAAGCGACTTGCAAACTCCCTGCTTTCCTCGCAACAAGGAGCTGAAGCGATGCAGAAGCGTTTGACCTTGTTATTCCTGGCCATTGGGCTGGTGCCGTTGGTGTTGGTGGGAGCGATCAACTACTATCTGGCCTCTAGCGGCATGCGTCAGATCATGCAACAGGTGCAGCAGGAGACGCAGGCCAAGGCGGAGAACATTCTGGTGGGTCTTCGGGAGGCGAAGCGCCAGCAGATCGAAAGCTACTTTGACACCATCCGCGACCAGGTGCTGGCGCTGAGCGAAGACCGCTCCATCATCCGCGCCATGCGACAGTTCCAGTTTGCCGTGGCCGACTATGCGGACGAACGAAACCTCCAGGAAAAGGAGCTGCAAAAGCTTCAACAGGAGGTGGCTGCATTTTATCGCGGAACCTTCGTCAGTGAGTATCAGAAACACAATGAAGGCCACGAACCTCAGGTGGAAATGATTCTCCGCAGCTTGGATCCCCTGGCGATCATGCTGCAACACTCCTACCTGGTTCGTAATCCTAATCCCATGAAGACCAAACTCCTGCTAGATGAAGCCGACGACGGCACGGAGTACGATCGGGTCCATGCTTCGTTCCATCCCATGCTGCGCAGCTTCCTGGAAAAATTCGGCTATGACGACATTTTCCTGGTGGAGAGCAAGACGGGCCGTGTGGTTTACAGCGTTTGCAAGCGAGTGGACTTCGGTACTTCGTTGGTAGATGGTCCGTGGTCCGAAACCAATCTGGCCGAAGCGTTCCGTCGGGCCCGACAAGCCGACTTGCCAGAAAGCTTCGTCCTGGTGGACTACCAGCGGTACTTGCCCAAGTACGACGAACCGGTGGCGTTCATCGCTTCTCCGATCTTTGATCGGGGCGAGAAAATCGGTGTGCTTGTCTTTCAGTTGCCTACCCAGCGCATTTGCCAGATGCTGGCAGAACGCACCGGATTGGGCAAGACCGGGGAAACGATTCTCGTGGGCCCGGACTTCTTGCCGCGTTCCAACTCCCTGTTTAAGCCCCAACAATTCTCCTTGCTGGCCTCCTTCCGCAATCCAGAACAAGGCCAAATCAAAACCCCGGCCGTGTTGGCGGCTTTGCAACGCGGAGAGCAGGGCATCGTTGTGGAAAAAGACTACTTGGGCAACGAAACTCTGACGGCCTACACTCCCTTGGAGCTGTTTGGCCTGAAATGGGCCCTGATTGCCAAAATGAACAAAGAGGAAGCGTTCCAAACCCTGCAAGATATTTCCACGGTGGCTTCCTCCTCGCGGTGGGGACTGCTGTGGTGGTCCTTGGGCGTAGGGGCCCTGGTGGTGGGAATCGTGGCTTGGCTGGGTTTCCTGACGGCTCGGCGGATTGCCGGTCCTTTGGCAGCTATGGCCCGATTCGCCCGACGCATCGCCCAGGGCGACCTGTCTCAAAAGTGTGACATTGAAGCCGACGACGAAATGGCCGAGCTGGTGGAAGCTATCAATCAAATGCGCGAAAACCTGTTTGAAATGGTGGAAGATCTCAACCACAGCGTTGAAACACTTAGCACTGCTTCGCACCAGTTGGCCGGCACCGCCGAACAACTGGCCCAGGGCAGCCAGAACGCTCGTGAAGAAAGTTCGGCCGCTCGCGGGGCTGTGCAAGAAATGAGCAACCAGATGAACCAAATGGCCGCTGCCACCGAGGAAATGTCGGCCAATGTGAAGGCCATCTCGGCTGCCGTGGAAGAAATGAGTGCCACGGTGAACGAAATCGCTCAAAACGCGGAAAAATCGGCCGGTGTGGCCGCTGAAGCCGCCCGACTGACCAACGATACCAACACCCGAATTGCCGAGATGGGCCGAGCGGCCGAGGAGATCGGCAAGGTGATCGAGGTCATTCAGGACATTGCCGAGCAGACCAACCTGCTGGCGCTAAACGCCACGATTGAGGCGGCTCGGGCCGGGGAGGCTGGCAAGGGATTCGCCGTGGTGGCCACGGAGGTGAAGGAACTGGCCC
>JAJRRR010000364.1 GCA_024279285.1 Planctomycetota bacterium | reverse complement strand
TAGTAGCTCATAATCAGCGGTTGTTCAATCAGGGACTCTACCCCACCCAAGCTGGGAGCGATGCGGGGGATTTTCACGGCGTCGACGACTCGGGCGGTGGTACGCCAGTCGGCGTCTTTGATCAAAAAGGTGACCAAGCCTCCGTAGCCGCGCATGGTGCGTCGGGCCACTTCATAGTAGGGATGGCTTTCCAGCCCCGGGTAGTAAACCCGCTGCACTTTCGGGTGTTGTTCCAGGAATCGGGCTACAGCCAGACCGTTTTCGTTGTGCCGTTGCATGCGCAGCTCAAAGGTTTTCAGCCCTCGCTGGAGCAAGTAGATATTGTGCGGGGTGGTGATGGAACCCATGATCCCCCGCAAACGCCGCACATCTTCCAGCTTGTCGCGTTGCCCGACGACCACTCCGGCCAGCAGGTCGTTGTGTCCGCCTAGGTACTTGGTGCAAGAGTGCAACACATAATCCACACCGGCCCGAAGCGGTTGTAAGTTGTAAGGCGTGGCCAAAGTGGAATCAATCAGGGTTTCCACCCCATGACGGCGCCCAATCTCCACAAACCGTTCCAAGTCCACCACGCTCAGGTGGGGATTGGTGGGAGATTCGCTCACCAGCAATCGGGTACGAGGGGTGATGGCCGCCTCCATGGCCTCGTAGTCGCAGGCGGGGACTTGTCGGGTCACCACCCCAAACCGCGACAAGTGCTTCACGCAAAACTCCCGAGAACGATGATAACACTCGTCAAAAAAGATGATCTCATCCCCGGCGTTGAGCTTGGCCATCAACAGGCCCACCAAGGCTGCCATCCCGGTGGCAAACAAAACCGCCTCCTCTCCCCCTTCCAAAGCGGCCAGCTTGCGCTCCACGACTTTTTCGCTGGGATTGCCATAGCGGCCGTACTCTTCCCGAGGAAGCTTTTTCTCAATGAAGTCAATCACGCTTTGGGTGTCGGGAAAGGTGTAAGTGGCGGCGCAGAAGATCGCATCGGTGATGGCATCGCCGGGTTTGTGGCGCGCCTCGCCAGCGTGAACACTGAGGGTGGAGAACCCCCAGTGAGGAGAGGCTTGGGAGGAAGAGTCGGGTTTGCGAGCTTCGGACATCCTAAGGCCAGAAGCGCAAGAGGACTCAAGGGGACCGCAGGAACAGAACCCCTTGTCTGAAAGCCAACTTCGGCCAGTGTGCCGCAATTCTATTGTGCCCTGCTCGGGGGAGCAAGTGGCCCGTTTTGCTTCATGACGGGGAAATGTTCATCCTCGTGGCGAGACTAAGCTATCCCTTGCATCAGTTGCTCAAAACTCCGCTTGGCTTTTTGCAGCACCTCCACGGGATCTTGAGAAGTGAATCGGGGGCCGCACAGTTCCAGTTCCCAAGGACCTTGGTAGCCGGCTTGGCGCAGGGCAGCCACCAGCTCTTGCACCGGCAGGGAGCCTTCCCCGGGCAAAAGACGCTGCTCGGCTTGGGGAGAGGATTCTTGGGCCGAAGGGGCCGGAGCGTCAGCCAGTTGGACCAAAGCAATCCGAGAAACCAACTCCGGAATCCGCTGCACCAGCTCTGCTTCCCCGCCCAGGTGATACAGGTCCAATACCAACTTCACACGCGGATGATCCACACGATCCAGAATTTCTAACACTTCTTCCAAAGAACAGAGGAAGGTGAGTTGCTGGGGCAAGCTCGGGTGGACGGATTCCACGGCCAGGTCCAGTTCCAATTGCTGAGCCAAGGGGGCCAGCTCTTGCAACCCGTCGCGGAAGAGGCGTTTGGCGTGGTTGTAGGTGTGTCCTCCACGGGCTCCACTGTAAACCACCACGCAGGAAGCCCCCAGTTGAGCGGCCAGACGCAGTCCGGCTTGGGCGTCTTCCACGCTTTCACGAAACCGACGCCCGTCGCTTCCGGTGAACCCTCCAACATGATGCAAGCTCACCACGCTCCGGGCGTGTTGTTCCAGGAGAGCCTTGATTTCTTGAGGGCTTTTGCCCTGGAGCTTGGAGCGCAATAGTCCCAAACCCGGCACCTCCGCCTGTTGCCAGGCTCGGAGATCCTGCTCCAGCGACCACTGAGGGGTCAAGCGCTGGTTGACCGCAAAGAATGCCATGAACCCCTTCTGCTTCCTGCCCGAGTCGCTCGCTCGGCGGTATCTCTGCCGACCAAGGCTTTCCACCTTGGCATTGCCAAGGCGCTCAGGGCTTTATCCTAGCATAGCCCCGTTGTATGTTCTCTGTTGCAGTTAGGGAGATTCTTTGGTCAGAACGGCTAGCGGGGAGCAGTTCCCGGGCGGCAAACCCCTTTTCCTCCCTACAAATCTTACGATCCTACCGATTTTGCGTCCTGGCAGCTCTGAGACCAGTGAGGTGCTGCCAATGCATGCATTCACAGGGGGGCTTCGCACCCTGGGGTGGGCGGACTAACATGCACTAGTAGCGGCCCGGAAAGCTGCCCTTTAGCTTTCCTCACCTGCCCACTACAATCCCGCCCGATTGGGCCCTCTGGCCCGATGTGTTGGTCCCCTGCTGCAAATAAGGATAGGCATTCGTGCACGGCAACACACTGTCCATCTTGATTCCGGTTTATAACGAAGCCGCGACGCTGGATGTCCTGATGCGTCGAGTGCTGGAAGTGCCGTTGCCCTGGGAGCGAGAAGTGGTGGCCGTGGATGACGGTTCCCAGGACGGCACTTGGGAACGCTTGCTGTGGTGGCAGCGACAAGACCGCCGGGTTCGGGTGTTTCGCCACCAGCATAACCAAGGCAAAGGAGCTGCCGTGCGCACGGCCATCGCCCACATGACCGGACAAGTGGCCGTCATTCAGGATGCCGATCTGGAATACGATCCGGCCGAACTCCCCCGATTGCTTCAGCCCATCCTGGACGGAAAAGCCGATGCCGTGTTCGGCTCCCGGTACTTGGGCACCCCGAGAGCCGTGCATCCCCTGTGGCACACTGCCGTCAACCGCTTGCTCACCTGGGCGTGCAACCTGGTGACCAACTTGACTCTGACGGACATGGAGACTTGCTACAAGATGATTCGGGCCGATGTGCTGCGGCACCTGCGGCTGACCAGTTGCACTTTCACCTTGGAACCGGAGCTAACTTGCCGCCTGGCCCAATGGGGTGCCCGAATCTGGGAAGTGCCCATCTCCTACCGGGGACGCAGTTGGGCAGAGGGCAAGAAAATCGGACCTGTGGACGGAATCAAGGCCCTGGGAGCCATTGTGCGTTACGGGCTGCTGGATCGCCGATTCACCAACTCCCCAGAGCTTCTGCACGAGTTGCGCTGGACAGCCGGGCGCAAACTCTGTGCTCAGGTGCACAAGTTGCTGAAAACCTTCAAGGCCTCCCGGGTGTTGTTCCTGGGAGCCGGGAGTGGACACTGGGTAGCTCCCCTGTTGGCAGCGCGGCAACTGGTGCTGGTCGAGCCGGTGGAGGCTCTGAGAGTTCGGCTGCAAGGGCGTTGGGGAAGCTACGAACATGTCCAAGTGCTGCCTCAGGTGCCCTTGCCCCCTTCGGTGCCCGTGCCAGAAGAACAATACGACCTGATCCTCTGCCACCGCTTGGAACAAATTGCCCGTCAGCCTCAGGAGCTTCTTCAGGCTCTCAGGTGTCAACTGGCTCCAGAAGGTCGCTTGATCGTGTTTCACTCGCCTCGGCAGTCTGCCTCGGAGTGGTCGTTGCAATCTCTGTTGCACGATCCGCGAGCCTCCCAACTTTTGGCCAAAGGCCGCAGGGGGCTTCAGGCTTCCGTGTTTCACTTGGTTCCCCCTGCCGCAGCTAAAGCCGCCTAAGCGAGCCGCGCATAGTGCAACATGCGGTGGGTGAAGGTGAGCGGTGATTCTTGTTTCGGCGCTTGAGTGCAAGCGGAGATCGGCTTGCTCGCTTTACTCCGTTTTCCCCAAGCCTCCGTCTCCTTTCCTCAGCAAAAGTTGGGGGCTGGCCCTCCACTTCCCCGCTCACGCCCGGGTTTACCCTTGTGGGGCTTTTTCCAGGGAGAGGAGTTGGCCTTGTTGGGCCATTTTGCGGATTTCCTGGGAGATGTTCATGGAGCAGTAGCGGGGGCCGCACATGCTGCAAAAGTGGGCGCTTTTGAAATACTCCTGCGGCAAGGTTTCATCGTGGAGCCGTCGGGCATGCTCTGGGTCAATGGCCAGTCGGAACTGTTC
>JAJRRR010000363.1 GCA_024279285.1 Planctomycetota bacterium | reverse complement strand
TTGATGGGTGTCTGGGGATGAGTTTACCAGTGGCTTGATTCGGTGGTTTTTAGTTGAATGTTTAGAAACGGGTTGCGTTGGCAGGAGTTTGTTTTTCTCTGTACAGCACCAAGCCAAGACGCCCCCTCCGCGCACAGACCAACAGTTTTTCTTTATCGGGGTTTTCTGATTTGGGGCGTCTAAACTCTCCAGGGCCTTGCGGGCCCGGTGGCCGTCCAGGGCGTGCGGCCTCTTCCCGGCTCGGGACGGGTTTACAACCTGGAAATCCACGGCCAGCAAGTATATCAGGTTGACCATGTGGGTGGTGCTTGACTTAGAGGATTGGGGGTATTGTATTTTAAGGCCTAGTCGTTAGCACTTGCCAATGCATCACACAGTTCCGCTTTGATGAAGGGTCCTTCAATGACTGAGGCTTCGCTTCGGATTTTGGCCATTCATGCTCATCCGGATGATGTGGAGTTTCAATGTGCCGGCACACTGGCCTTGCTAGCCCAGAGAGGACATCTGATCACCATTGTGACTATGACTCCAGGGGACTGTGGTTCCCAGGAGTTAGGGCCGGAGGAGATAGCCGCCGTGCGGCGCCAGGAGGCCCGGCGCTCGGCTGAGTTAATCGGCGCCCAGTATGTGTGTCTGGAGTTCCGCGATTTGAGCATTGTGATTGACAACGAATCCAAGCGGCGGGTGACGGAAGCAGTGCGGCGGTTCCGACCGGATGTGGTGTTCACTGCTCCACCGGTGGATTATATGGACGACCACGAAGCTACCAGCCACTTGGTGCGCGATGCGTGTTTTAATGCCAGTTGTCCAAATTATTCCACGCGTCAATGGGACCCAGCTCCACCGACGAAAAAAATCCCTTACTTGTTCTATGTTGATCCCATTGAAGGCATCAATCACTGGGGGGAACCGATAAAGCCACATTTTTATGTGGACATTTCCAGCACATTTGAGATTAAGCGCAAGATGCTTGCCTGCCACGAAAGCCAACGCAAGTGGCTTCAGGCCCAACACGGCATGGACGAATATCTAGAGATGCAAAAGCGATGGAGTGCCAAACGAGGGCAAGAGATGGGAGTGCAGTATGCCGAAGCGTTTCGGCAGCACCGAGGGCACCCTTATCCGCACGACAATATCTTGGAGAAGCTGCTTCCGGGACTGGTCAAAACGGTCGGCTGATGCCGTCTTCCGAGGGTCAAGGGCCGGGGGGTTGTTGGCGTTTGGTGGCCAGATAGCGGAGATTTTGCTGCACGATGGGGTTGTGAGGGGCTAGTTGAGCCACTTGGCGTAAGAGGGCTTCGGCCTGAGCCAGATGTCCCGACTGGGCCAGAGCCAAAGCGTAGTTGTTGGCGGTGGCCACGAGGTTGTTTTGCACATTGGGATTTTGAGGGTCCCAGTGCCAGGCTCGCCGGTTCCACTGCAAAGCTTGTGGCAAGTTCTCCCTCTCGGCGGCGTCCAAGGCCCGATTGTAATACACAACGGCGATCAAAGCTCTAGGGGACAGAGTGCGTTGTGGGGGGCGGGCTACAGCAGGCGGTACTTGTCCACCTGGGGAAGTGGTTTCCACGGGAAAAACTTTGCCTTGGTTAAGCAGGAGTGCGGGACGCACATGTTCGGGCAACTCTTGCACCACCAGTTGCCAGCCCAACTGTTCGCCCACGGCTGCAAAAAGCACGGTGCCGCTTACGCAGTTGAACCGTCCTTGCTGCAATGCCAGCCAAGGATCGGTGGCCCGAAGCTCGTAGTGCTTGAACCACTTCTTTTGCAGCCACTGGCAAAGAGCCAGCCCCTGCCGAGGCTGAGACGGCGACAAGTGCAACAAGCGGCGGAACTCGTGGGCGGCGTCCTGCACGGCTTGCAGAGCCAGACGAACTTCCTGCTGCTTGTGTCCGTAGGCCCAAAGGGCTGCTTCCAGCACATGCTTCCAGCCCAGGGTGCGTGTTTGAGCAAGCAGACGCAATGAGTTTTCCCATGCTGGCTCCTGGTGGCCAG
>JAJRRR010000362.1 GCA_024279285.1 Planctomycetota bacterium | reverse complement strand
TGGGCGGGGCTGTCGGCCACCACCACGCCGGCTTGTTCCAGGGCGGCGATCTTCTCGGCCGCGGTGCCTCTGCCTCCGGCAATGATGGCCCCGGCGTGGCCCATCCGCTTGCCCGGCGGTGCGGTGCGACCGGCGATAAATGCCGCCACCGGTTTGCTCACCCGCTGGCGAATGAACTCGGCCGCTTCTTCCTCGGCCGTGCCACCAATTTCGCCGATCATCAAAATGGCCTCGGTCTGGGGATCTTCTTCAAACAGTTTGAGCACATCCACGAAAGAAGTGCCGACGATAGGGTCGCCGCCAATGCCCACACAGGTGGACTGCCCCAGACCCAATTGGGTGGTCTGCCACACGGCTTCATAAGTCAGAGTGCCTGAGCGACTTACAATCCCCACGCACCCCCTCCGGTGGATGTAGCCCGGCATGATCCCAATTTTGCACTCCTCGGGGGTGATGATCCCGGGACAGTTAGGACCAATCAGCACGGTGGAGCTACATCGGACGCGGTGGTAGATTCGGGCCATGTCCAGGGCAGGCACTCCTTCGGTGATGGCCACCACTACCTCTAGCCCGGCGTCCACCGCTTCCAAAATGGCATCGGCGGTAAAGGGAGCCGGGACGAAGATCATCGAGGCGTTGGCCCCCGTGGCCTGGACGGCTTCGGCCACGGTGTCAAAAACCGGCACTCCCTCCACTTCTTGTCCCCCCTTGCCAGGGGTGACGCCGGCCACCACCTGGGTGCCGTAGTCCAGGCATCCTCGGGTGTGAAAGCGTCCGGCAGTGCCGGTGATCCCTTGGCAGATGACCTTCGTGTCCTTGTTGACCAGGATGCTCATGGCCGCACGCTTCTTTGCCAGGGGCTAGCCGTGGAGGAGCCGGCCGGCGAAGGACCATCCGGCTCCTGGTTGTTTTTAGGGATTTGGGGTTGGACTCAGTTTTTCAAGGCGGCGACGACTTTTTGGGCAGCGTCGGTCAGGTCCTGGGCTGGAATCAGCTCCACGCCGCTTTGTTCCAATATGCGCCGTCCTTCCTCAACTTCTGTTCCCTCCAGTCGGACGACCACAGGGACTTGGATTCCCAGGGTTTTGTGGGCCTGGACCAAGGCTTGGGCAATGGTGGTGCACCGCATAATGCCGCCGAAGATGTTCACCAGTACGGCTTTGACATTCGGATCAGCCAGCAGGATGCGAAAAGCTTCGGTGACTTGTTCCACATTGGCCCCGCCCCCCACATCCAGAAAATTGGCCGGCTCTCCGCCGTGGAGTTTGATCAGGTCCATGGTGGCCATAGCCAACCCGGCCCCGTTGACCAGACAGCCGATGTTCCCCTCCAGCTTCACATAGCTCAGCCCTGACTGCGAGGCCCGAACTTCCATCGGGTCTTCTTCGCTCAAGTCGCGCAGGTCGGCCAGAGCCGGATGGCGAAACAGGGCGTTGTCGTCAAAGTTGATTTTGGCATCCAGAGCCACCAGCTCCCCTTGGGCGGTGAGGACCAGCGGGTTAATTTCGGCCAAGGAGCAATCATAATCTAGAAACACCCGGCTCAGCCCACACATAAACCGCTCCGCACTGCGCAAGGAGCTGCTGGGCAGTTGCAGGGCTCGGGCCAGTTTTCGGGCCTGATAGGGAGCCAAACCCCGATCGGGATGGAAGGCTTCTTTGAGGATCGCCTCGGGGCGCTGGGCGGCGATTTGTTCTATCTCCACCCCACCTTCACCACAAACCATCAGCACCGGCCGGGCCAGCGCCCGATCCAGCACAATGCCCAAGTAAAGCTCCCGCTGAATCTCACATCCGGCCTCCACCAGCACGCGATGGACGGTTTTTCCTTCGGGTCCGGTTTGGGCCGTCACCAGGGTGTGGCCCAACATACGACCGGCCACTTGAGCGGCTTCTTCGGCACTGCGTACTAGTTGCACGCCACGCTGCTGGGGATGCTCTTTGAAGGTGCCTTTGCCGCGCCCTCCGGCGTGGATTTGGGCCTTGACCACGGCCACCGGCACATCAAGAGCTTCGAAAGCCTGGGCAGCTTCTTCCGGGGTGGAGGCCACCTGGCCGGGCAGAACTTTCACTCCCGCTTGGCGCAAAAGCTGCTTGGCTTGGTACTCGTGGATTTTCATGTCTTCCCCCGTGGTTGCGTTGGGGACCGATGGCGGGATTATAGGAGTGGGCCCAAACCACGGTCAACCCGACCGCCTTCTGCCCTATCCCCACTTTCTGCCCCCCGCGCACAAAACTGGCGGTGGCTTCCAAATGACAAGCAGGCAATAAGTTAGCATCTACTCTGCTCCACTCGCCACGGAGGGCACCGCTGCGAACGGTCAACAAGCTGCATGGGCTCTGGCAAGCTT
>JAJRRR010000361.1 GCA_024279285.1 Planctomycetota bacterium | reverse complement strand
CCCTGCCGCCCGCTGTGGATTCACACTCATTGAGGTGTTGATTGTGGTGGTGATCTTGGCGATCTTGGCTGTGGCCATTGTGCCTCAGTTCAGCGATTCTTCCCAGGATGCCAAAGAAAGCACCGCGCTGATGAACCTGCACACCTTGCGGAGTCAGATTCAGCTTTACAAGCTCCACCACGGGGGCCTTACTCCGTCGGCCACTTTGCAAGAGCTGATCATCCAAACCGACGCTCAGGGCAACCCGGGTACGGAATACGGCCCCTACTTGCAGTTCATCCCGGTTAACCCCTTTACCAACAGCAACACAGTTCGCACTACCACCGAAAACCCCCCCACGGCTGCCAGTGGAGCTGCCGATGCCGGATGGCTGTACCACGAACCCAGCGGAAACATCTGGCTGGACCACCCTGACTACTTGGACCGCTAACGCCCCGAGCACCGTAGCGGAATCCGACGCCCCAGTGGGGGCGTTTTTTTATTGGTGTTTCCCAACTCCACCTCTGGCTCTTGGGAAACACTTGGGCTATGACAAAAAGAAGAATCGCTCAGCGTAGATTGTCCGCAGCGTTCGTGAGCCGGTACGATGGAGTACTTGTGCATTCGCGGTGGCCGAGTCTTTGATCCGCGCAACGGGATTGAAGATGAAGTTCGGGACATTTGGATTCAGGGGAACAAAATCGTCACCCCTCCCCAGCGTCCCGAGGAACACCAGATTCGTGTGATCGACGCCACCGGGCTGGTGGTGATGCCCGGGGGCATTGACATGCACTGCCATGTCGTCGGCCCCAAGGTCAACACCGCCCGAAAACTCCGCCCGGAAGAAAAACGCCTCGCTCCCCCAGTGCCCCGAACCGACAAGACTCACAGTGGTACGCTAGGTAGTGTGCCCAGCACTTTCGCCACCGGATATTGCTATGCGGGGCTGGGCTACACGACGGCTTTTGACGCGGCCATTCCCCCTCTTTCGGCCCGGCACGCTCACGAGGAATTTGAAGACACCCCTTGCGTGGACAAGGGTTTTTATGTCCTCATGGGCAACAATCACTATGTGATGCAATGCGTTGCCCAAGGGGAACTGGAAAAGCTACGCAACTTTGTGGCCTGGCTGTTGGGAGCCGCCAAGGGATTTGCGGCCAAACTAGTGAACCCAGGTGGGGTGGAAGTGTGGAAACACCGACCCAGCGGAAATGTCCACTCCATTGACGAACCGGTGGATCACTTCGGCGTCACTCCCCGGCAGATTATCCGCCACATGGCACAAGCGGTGGACGAGTTGGGCCTGCCCCACGCCGTACACATCCACTGCAACAACCTGGGGCTGCCCGGCAATTGGGAAACCACTCTGGCCACCATGCAAGCTCTGGAGGGGTTCCGAGGCCACCTGACCCATATCCAGTTCCACAGCTATGCCGGCGGGGAAGGAGACGAAACCACCTTTGGCTCCCGCGTGGCACAACTGGCCGAATATGTCAACCAGCATCCCAACATCACAGTGGATGTGGGCCAGGTGCTCTTTGGTCCACCCACCAGCATGACTGGCGACGGTCCCTTGGGCTACTACTTGCATCGCATTTACGGAACCAAGTGGTTCAGCGGCGACACCGAAATGGAAGCCGGCTGTGGCATCGCCCCTATTCGCTACCGCAACAAAAGCCTGGTTCATGCTTGGCAATGGGCCATCGGGCTGGAGTGGTTCCTGTTGGTCCAGGACCCCTGGCGAGTGATCCTCAGCACCGATCATCCCAACGGGGCCTCGTTCCTGGGTTATCCTCAAGTGATTCATCTGTTGATGGACCGGGAATATCGCCAAGAGGTGCTGGCCACCACCCCTGGTGCGGTGAGAGAAAAGACCCTGTTGCGCGATCTGGATCGGGAATATTCACTTCAGGAAATCTGTATCATCACCCGGGCAGCTCCTGCCCGAGTGCTCGGCCTGGAACACAAAGGCCACCTGGGTCCCGGTGCCGATGCCGACTTGACCCTCTATCAGCCTTCCGACGACATCCAGGCCATGTTCCAGATGCCCAAGTGGGTCATCAAATCCGGTCGGGTTCTCGTCCACGACGGAGAAATCCTGGAAGACCACTACGGCCGCACCCTGTTTGTCCGCCCTGAGTTTGACCCTCAAGCTCAAAAAGACATCGCCCAGTGGTTCGAACAACACTATACGATTCAGTTCCGCAACTACCCGGTGGATGCTCATTATCTCTCCCACCCGGAAGAAATCCCCTGCCGCAAGGTTGCTACTCAATAAGTGTGAACACACTCTGCAAGTGCCGACTTTTAGAATCGCCATGGTTCTTCAAGGGGAGGAAGTGTTGAACTTGGTTCCCTCACCACGGCATCGGAGTTGCAACTTGCGGCGCGAGCTTCCGCTCTGGTGGGTGTGGTTGCCAAATTGCGCCAAAATATAGTTACCACGCTTGCCACACCACCGGGCGAGCCCCAGGCGTCGGCTATCCTCGGCAAGCCCAGGCTTCAGCCGCCCACGGCGAGCCTCCCGCAACTGAAGCTGCGGGCTCGCCGAATGGAGTGGCGAGCTAAAGTCGCAGGCTCGCCGAGGTTCTCCAACCCCTCATTCCTCCAAGCTCTGTGTGGCTGTTGGACTGATTAGAGCCTATCCGAAGACATCCGGCACTAGTGCGATCTGGAGGATTTTTCAGAGGGGATTCTCCGCTTCAGCCTAGGCTCTCTCCTGCAAATTCGCGGGCCGAGAGGAGGAAATGGAGGAAAAGTGCGAGAGGGGGGAGTCGAACCCCCACGGGCTAAGCCCACTGGATCCTAAGTCCAGCGCGTCTGCCAATTCCGCCACTCTCGCAGCAACAGATCGGTAAGGAAATGGTTGCTTGTTCGCGTGCTTTTCACCTACTATCCTAGGACGCGGCTTGAGAGCAGGAAATAGGCATTTTGTCCAAAACCAAGAGGAATTCCAGCTATGATCCGGGGATGGTGGCTTGTTGTGTTGTTGGGAGCAACCGGGGCAGTGGCCGCTCCACCCTCGCGGCCCAACTTCGTGGTCTTTGTGGCTGACGATGCAGCCTGGAATGACCTGGGTTGCTACGGGCACCCGCATATCCGCACTCCCCACATTGACCGCCTGGCCCGGGAAGGAATGCGCTTTGAGGAAGCCTATCTGACCTGTAGCTCGTGCAGTCCTTCGCGGTGCAGCATGTTCACAGGGCGCTATCCCCACTGCACGGGCGCTGAGCAGTTGCACTGGCCGCTTCCTCCGGGGCAGGAAACTTTCGTGCAGGGGTTGCGTCGTCAGGGGTATTGGACAGCCAGCGCGGGCAAATGGCATCAGGGTCCCCACATGCGCAGGCACTTTGACCAGGTGGTCGTGGGAGTGCGCAACAAACCGTGGCTGCGCGTGCTGCGGCAGCGTCCCCCGAAGAAGCCTTTTTTCCTCTGGGTGGCATTTGTGGATCCTCACCGGCCTTACTCCCCTGGAGCCATTCCCACCCCTCACAATCCCCAGGAGGTCATCGTGCCGCCGTTTCTGCCTGATGTGCCCCACGTGCGCAAGGACCTGGCTT
>JAJRRR010000360.1 GCA_024279285.1 Planctomycetota bacterium | reverse complement strand
GTCCCAATGGTCGTACTGCTCCGGCCACACGGTTTGTTCTTCCACCACCAAGGCTTCCCGATAAGGATCGTACTGATTGGCCATACCGGCACCCTTTTGTTGTCACTGGGGGCATGTTGGCGGTTTGCTTTTGCTTCAGTATATCGGCCCACCTGAAAGCGCAAAGACGAAGCAAAAAACCCGGGCTAAATGGACCGGAGTCGCCAGGCCCGATCAACACCATCTGCTCAAACGGCCGGTTTAGCTTCCGCTTCGCGGCAGCCGCACCTGAGTGAGAATCCGACAGGTGGCTTCGGACCGATTGAGTACATAAAAGTGCAACCCCGGCACCCCCCAGTCCACCAGCTCTTGGACCTGCCTGGTGGCAAACTCCACGCCCAAGGCCAACTGCTCCGGCGAGCCGTCTTCATAGTGGCTCATGCGTTCCATCAGTTCCTGGGGCAACTTGGCTCCACAAAGAGAAGTGATCTTTTTCACCTGAGCCAAGTTGGTAATGGGCAAGATGCCCGGGACGATGGGCACGGAGATGCCGATTTTTTGAGCCCGACGGCAGAAATTAAAAAAGTCCTGGTTGTGATAGAACAATTGGGTAATAACCACATCGGCTCCGGCGCGGACTTTGCGCAGCAAGTTTTGCAGGTCCACTTCGGGGCTGGGGGCTTCTTGATGGGTTTCGGGATATCCGGCCACGGCCACCCCAAACTGCGGAAACTCCCGACGGATGAGCTCCACCAGTTCGTTGGCGTATTGGAGCCCGCCGGGCACAGGCCGAAAGTTTTTCTCCCCACGAGGCGGATCCCCTCGCAAAGCCACGATGTTCTCAATCCCCCGCTGCCATGCCTCCTGCAAAAACCCTCGCAGTTGATCCACCGTGGAGCCGACCAAGGTCAAATGTGCCGCCACCGAAACACCAAAACGACGATGCACCTCTTGGGCCACTTGAAGCGTCTTGTCGCGCGTGGAGCCCCCGGCTCCGTAAGTGCAGGTGACAATATCCGGCCCTAAGGCCATCAGCCGTTCCAAGTGCTCAAACAAGCTGCGTTCCCCCTGAGGAGTCTTGGGGGGAAACAGCTCCATGGAGAGCCCAAATCGACCGGCGGCATAAGCTTGGGCAAACTTCATCCGCTTTTCCGTTTCCCAAACCCAAACGGTGCAAAAGGGCGCATTTATCGTGCCTTGGAAAAGAGCCATTTTCCAGCTCAGCATTTCCGGGGGCAATGGGAATTGGGGCACGAATTGTCTTGCGAGGACGGTTCGCTTGGCGGGGAGATTTCTCCTATACTGAGCCTCATGGATCTCTCAGTGCGCCTTTCCAAGCTCCCGAGCTCATGCAGCCGAGGGAACTGCCATGTTCAAGCCGGCGGTGGCGATCTCGATGGGCGACCCGGCCGGGGTGGGACCTGAGCTGGCGCTTCGGGTGCTGAGTGATCAGCAGATCCGATGTACTTGTGTGCCAGTGGTGTTTGGGGATTGGGCCGTGATGCAACAGGTGGCCCGACGGCTGGAGCTGGCCTGCCCTGCTTCGGTAATCCCTTGGACCCGATGGCGCCACAACCCCCAACCTCCGCGTGAGCCTGCGGTAATTGATCTTCAGACCATCAGCGCGGCGGAGGTGGTTCCAGGAGAAGTGAATCGCCGCACCGGACATGCCTCGTATGCCTATGTGGACGCAGCGATTTGGGCCACCGTGCAAGGACATGCGCACGCTCTGGCCACCGGCCCCATCCACAAACAAGCTCTGCGCGAAGCCGGGATTCCCTACCCAGGTCATACCGAACTTCTGGCCGCCCGAACCGCCGTGGAACACGCCTACATGATGTTTGTTTCTCGGCAGTTGTGCGTGAGTTTGGTCACGGGTCATGTGGGCTATCGGGATGTGCCCGAGGCTCTGTCCGTTCCCCGAATTGTGGAAGCCATCGGGCTGACGGCCCAGGTGATGCGCATGCTTCGGCAGCGGGAACCGAGGATCGGGGTGTGCGGACTCAACCCGCACGCCGGCGAAGGGGGACTTTTTGGCTATCGGGAAGAAGAAGAACTGATCGCCCCGGCTGTGGAGACCGCTCAAGCGATGGGCCTGCTGGTCCAGGGCCCCCTGCCGCCGGATACCGCCTTCATCCCCCAACGGCGCCTGGAACTAGATGCCGTGGTGTGCATGTACCACGATCAAGGACTCATTGCCCTGAAAACTTTGGCCTTTGAGGATGCGGTGCACCTGACCCTGGGTTTGCCGATCATTCGCACTTCGGTAGATCATGGCACGGCGTTGGACATTGCCTGGCAAGGCAAAGCCCAAGGGGAAAGCCTGCGCCAAGCCGTTCTCTTGGCTGCCCAACTGGCCCTGCGGCAGCATGAAAACCCTGCGGCCATCAGCCCGGTGGTGGATAAGCTTTGAACCTCCCCGGCTGGAGAACTGGGGTCCTAAACCTTTTGGCACTGGGGGCAGAAGAAAGTGCTGCGTTGGGCCTGGACGATGCGACAAATGGGCGTTTTGCACCGCGGACACGGCTGCCCAGCACGCCCATAAACGCGGTGATGATTTTGATAGGAACCCGGGCGGTTCAAAGCGTTGCGATAGGTGCCGTCGGCCAAGGTGGAGCCTTCGTAGCGGATGGCTTCTTCCAGCACGGTACGCAACGCGCGGTGAATCCTCCTCCAATGATGTGGTTCCAACCGGCAACAAGGTAAAGTGGGCGGGACTCGGGCCTGAAACAGCACTTCAGAAGCGTACAGGTTGCCCACTCCGGCCAGCCGCTGCTGGTCCATAAGGGCGACCTTCACAGGAGCCCGCAAGTGCCCCACCCTCCGGCGAAGTTCTCCTAGCGAAATGGTCAAGGCGTCCGGTCCCAGGCGGCCCTGGGCCAACTGGGTCTCCCAGGTTCCCGGAGCAAACAGCTCCAGCGTGCCCAATCCTCGGCGGTCCCAAAAGCGCAGCACTCGGGGCCCAGGTCCTTGCAGCCGAAGCTCCAACCGCAAGTGCTCCCAGTCTGGAGGGTCCTCCACCAGCACCAAGCCTGTCATACGCGGATGAAAGGCCAGGGCACTGCGGTCGTCAAAGACCAGCACCAGATACTTGCCGCGGCGGCGAACTTGCTGGATTTTTCGCCCGGGCAAAGTTCGACAGATGGCTGCCCGGTGGGGACGAACCACCAAGGGGCGGAACCTGCTCCGCACCCAGCGCACCTGGAGCACACGCTGACCCTCCACCTCGCGCACCGTGCGGCGCATCGTTTCCACTTCGGGAAGCTCAGGCATGGCAAGTTTTTCGTTGACAGTGTTTTTCGCGGCTAATTATACTGCAACATACCACTTCCGTTGCTTTTGACGAGCTGGGTGGGTTCTACGCCCTGGGGCGCCAAGCCCCTGGAAAACCAACCCCAACAGGGAGAATCTCTCCCCACCACAAGTTCAGTACAAAGGGGAACTGGTCCATGAACCTGATAGGGAAAATCCTGGTCGTGCTCAACTTCGTGGCCAGCGTGGTGTTCATGTCCTTTGCCGTGATGGTTTATGCCACGCATCGCAACTGGCGTGACGAAGTGCTGCGGCCGGAAGCCACGGCCGGAAAACCCAAAGGTCTGAAGTTCCAACTGGAAGACCGCATCAAGGAACTGGAAATCCTGCAACAAGAAAAACAACGCCTGCTGGGTGAAATTGAACGCACCCGACTCACCCTCCAGCAACGCCTGGCTCAGTTGGAAAGTCGCTACAACGAGCTGAAGATGATCCGCGACAATTTGCAGCAGGAGCATGCCAACTTGCTCAGTTCCCAGGCCCAAGCCATCCAACAGATGAACGCCGTGCAGAAGCGGCTGGATACGCTGGAGGCGGAAGTGGCCCGAGTCCGTGAAGAAAACGACAAACTCCGTCGCCAGCGGGATCAGTATCTGCGCCAGGCTGTTCAGGCGGACGAACAACTGGCCCAAATCCGAAACGAATACGATCGGCTTCGCAAACGCAATGGAGAATTGGTCGCTCAAGTGAACCAACTGCAAATTCGCCTCCAGGACCTCAAAGCTCTGCCGGTGGAAGGCCCGCCGCGTGTGGAAGGGCTGGTCTCCGCAGTGAATCAAAAAGGCTATGTGGTGGTCACTCTCGGAAGCGATGATGGACTGGAAACGGGTCATCGGTTGATAGTATATCGGGACGGGAGCAATGGTCAGCCGGCTAAATTCGTCGGCGAGCTAGAGATTGTGCAAACGGACCGTGACCGGGCCTTTGCCCGAGTCGTGCCCGGCATTACCCGAGAACGCATCCGGAGGGGAGACCGTGTCGCAACCCGACTTCAGTGATCCCACTGTGGCCAGCTTGGGCCCCGAAATGACCGAAGCTGCTCCCACGGTTCAAACCATGCCGGGAGCAGGTGAGGGAGTCGCTCCCATGCCGGGAGCCCAAGTGCCCTCCAAACCCAAGTCCAATGTCTATACGGTCATGCTCCTGCTGGCCTTGCTGGCTCAGGGCATCGCCATCACCTTCCTGTGCCTGGAGATGGCCCGATACAAATGGGACATTAAGGCTCGGGAAGCCGGGAGCCCCTCGGCCCAAGTGCAACAACTCCCTCCGAACCATTGGTTCGCCTAGTGCGGTTTTGTTTCTCTACGGCACACCAAAGCCGCTTTAGCAGTTCCGGGCACAGCGAGCCGAAGCGACCATTGCGGCAGGCTGCCGAGCGGAAGCCCACTATCGTGGCCCCACATTGCTTGGCCAAGGGGATGTCTTCCACTTGCAGGGATCCGGCCAGCACGACTTCCATCCCCTGGGCCCGGGCCTGCGCGGCCAACTGGGTCACCTGCCCAGTGGGCAAGTGATCCCAAAGCCGACGCCCGTCTTTTCGGGCCGTGTCCAGCATAAACACTTTCAATCCTTGCCGGAGTAGCACTTGGAACACCTCGGTTGGACAAGGAGCGTTCACCGCCGAAGCGTCGGCATAAGCGGCTGCAACGAGTTGGGTCTGCGAGGGTAAGAGCTGGCGAAGCTGGCAGAGCCGCTGGGGCCAGGAAGGCAGAGAAGCACATCCGGCCAGACCCACTTTGACAAAGCTCACCGGATGCTGCTGCACCAGGGCCAACAAGTCTTCGGAAAACTCCAGCAATTCGCCCAAAGCCACACTCAGCGTGGATCGGCCGCCCAGAGCCCGGACCACCTGTTGCAGCGTTTGGGGAGCCACTGGGCCCAACGGTCCCGCCGAAGGCTCTTTCAAATCCAACACATCGCACCAAGGGGCCGCCAAGAGGGCTTCGTCGGGCGTTCGGACACTAAGGAGCAGCCGCAGAGGTGGGTTGTTCTGAAGAGGCTTGGCAGGGGTGGGTTTGTCGTTGCAGTTGGGCCAGTTGGGCGTTCCAGTCATGGACTTTCTCCACACACAAGGGCTCAAGCCAGGTTCCGCGCAGGGTGATGTAAGGGCCACACCAGATCGCCATCCAGGTGGCTCGCCGCTGCTGGCTCCATGGTTGGGCCTTTTCGGCCAGTCGGACCACCAGGCAGGCAGCCCGAACCCGATCCCCAAGCCACGGCAGGGCCGGTCCAGGCTGGAGCAAGAACGCTTCCACATGCTCCAGTGGGATTCGTACCGAGTGGGCAGGTGCCAGCCGAACCCAAAGCTCCCCGGTGCGACCTACCACCGCCGGAGTGATTAGAAACCACACTCCCAACCAACACCAGCAGGCGCCCAATCCGGCCACTGTCCCGGCCGCCACTTGCCCCAGCACTCCCGGTGCCTCCAACAACCACACCATGGCCCCGGCCACCACTGCTGCTCCGGAGAGAGCCAGAGCCCAGCCCACTCGGGCATTGCTGCGCACCACCAAGTCCGGTTGCGTGCCTTGGTCAGATTCGTTCATGGGCTCTTTTCCAAGACCTCAACGACCGTGGCCACTTGCCAGCAGGCTGGGGGAAACTTCATGCTAACAAAAACCGTCCCGGATGCGAGCACCTTACTGGGAAAAGCATGGTTGGTTTTGACGATGTGGGACCGAACGCCTGGGCAGCCTCGGCATAGAACTTTAGGATGAAGCTAAAGCCGGCAAGCTCCAACCCGACCGGCAAGGTTTGCGTAACTCTGCCACAGCAAGGAAAGTTTATGCTCTTTGGTCGTAAGAAACGGTTGACTGACTTTGCCCACTGTGCCGGGTGAGCGGGCAAGCTGCCTCAAGAGGCACTGGCACAGGTTGTGCAGCACTTGCCCAAGTTTGACGATCCCAACCTGCTGGTGGGTGCCGAGCACTTCAGCGACGCAGGAGTGTATCGGCTGGGAGAGCGTTTAGCCGTGGTGCAGAGCCTGGACTTCTTCCCGCCGTTGGTGGACGATCCGTTCCAGTTCGGCCAAATCGCAGCAGCCAATTCTTTGAGTGATTTATATGCCCTGGGAGCCCAACCCCTGACGGCCATGAACATCGTAGGGTTTCCCGATCACCGGCTGGAGCTGGAGGTGTTGGGCGAGATCTTACGAGGGGGAGCCGAACGGGTAGCGGCAGCAGGGGCTGTGGTGTTGGGCGGACATTCGGTTCGAGATGAGGAGATCAAGTTCGGGCTGGCCGTCACGGGCACGGTAGATCCTCAGCTCATGTTCACCAACGCAGGAGCCAAGCCCGGAGATCGGCTGGTGTTGACCAAGCCGCTGGGCACCGGCGTGATCACCACGGCAGCCAAAGCCCGACGATGCCCCCCTGCCACGCTCCAGCAAGCCGTGGACAGCATGATTCAGCTCAATCAGGTAGCTTCCTCTCTGGCCCGAGAACACCATGCCCACGCTGTTACTGACATCACCGGCTTTGGCCTGATCGGACACGCTGGTGAGATGGCTTTGGCCAGTGAGGTCACCTTGGTGGTGGAGGCAGCTCAGGTGCCTCTTTTGCCGGGAGCGGAGGAGTTGGCCCGAGCAGGGTTCCGCACCCGAGCTTCCCACACCAATCGCCACTTTGCTCACTCGTGGGCCCAAATCAGCTCAAAGCTTGAGCCCACACTGGTAGAACTGCTCTTTGACGCCCAAACTTCCGGTGGGTTGTTGGTGGCATTGGCCGCAGAACAAGCTCCCCGTTTCGTGGAAAAGTGCCACGGCCAAGGCGTGCTGTCGGCCCGAGTCATCGGTCATGTAGAGCCTCGCAGAGATTGGGCCGTGGTGGTGCAGTGAGGCCCCGGCCAAGCCATGCCAGTTCCCTAGGCAGAGGGACGCTCCTGAGTTCTCTCCTCTGAGGCCAGTTCCTCCTCCGAGCCGCCAGGTTCTTGAGCCGTCAGGGCCAAATAGCGCAGCCCGTAGTAAACCGAAACCACCAGGCTGCACACCGCTGCCGCATCGGTCCACACATGGGGCAAAGAACTAGCAAACCACATCAAGGCAAAGGATGCCGCCATGGCCATCACGGAAATGAGCAACTTGGTTTGGGTGGCGTTGAGCTTCATTCGGCGCTGATAGGTGGCAATGGCCCGACGCGCCGAATGATTGGCCAACCGCCGCAAGGTGTGCAGAGCCTCGGGCGACTCAATGGAACGCGAGTGTCTATCCGGCTCCAAGCCACAGGGGGCAAGTCTTCCGGGAAGACTCCCAGGAGCATTGGGCATCTCAGGCGTAGGAACTTCTTGCTTAAGCTCTCGGGACTCGCCAACTGTCTTTTGGGACTCCCCAGGGGTAGGCTGTTCTTGAGAAGAAGAGAGCTGTTCGGCCTGGACGCTCTCCAGCAGTTGGGCCATGTATTCTTCCACTGCTTCTGCCGGGTTGGCCAAAGGGGCCGTGGTCTGCGGCGCTTCGTGTTGAGCAGATTGAGACGGCAAAGGAGCCTCTTCTTGGTGCGAAAGCTCCTTGGAACTGGAAAGCGAAACCGGTTTGGAATCAGCTTCCCCTTCTGGCTGGTTGTCTTCAGACCCAACTTGCTCCGCAGCAGAAGTGGTTTGTTCTTGCCGTTGGGAAACCAAGGCAGACTGCTGAGGCGGGTTCTCTGAAGCAATTTCGTCCAATCCTGGCACCTCAATCCCCAACCGCCGGAAAAGCTCCACCGTGCTCAGAGAACATCCGGCGGCGCCCTCCTGCGAAACGGTGTCTTCTGGCGACTGGGAATCCGTGGGCTGAGCCGAAGCTTCCGCGGCGGCCGGACTGGGGATTTCCTCGCTCTTGGAAAGGGCAGCTTCGCTGGAGCTGTCCGCTGGCTCCTGAGCAATTTCTGATTGATTCGGGGAGGGGGTCGCCTCCTCGTCCGACAGCAAGTCGGCAGAAAGCGGACGCTGCTCCCCTGCAGTGGCCCCCTGATCGCTCGCCGATTCGGTTTGAACTTCTGGTTGTTCTCGCTCCTGGCAATCGGGAGCTTGATCCTCGGATGGTTGAGTAGCTGCTAAGTGTTGCTCTGGTTGGGAAGCCGAAGATGGGCCAGAGGGGTCGTGTTCGTCATCGGGTTCGTCCGCTTGGTGGTGTGCATCAGCCGTGGCTGGCTTGGGCGGCGGAAAGCCCACGCCGGGAGCCAGTGCTATCCCGCGCGAGGAGCTGCCCTCCCGGGCAGCATGGGCTTGGCGTTCCAAAGCTTCCCGTTCGGCCCGAAGACCCGCTAAACGGCTTTCCACCTCGGTGTGAACCTCTCCCCGAAGCTCTCGCCACCAAGTGCGGACGCGCTGTTCCAGCTCTCCCCAGCGTCGTTCCAGGTGTTCCAGATGATGCGTCAGGTGTTGCAATTGTTCTCGGAGCTGGTCCAACCCCTCCTGAGACTCATGCATGGGCGAGGTTTGTTCCCGAGTGTCCAGTCGATGCCGGAGAGATTGGAGATGCTGGGAGTTTTCTTCTTGAGCGGTTTGCAATTGCCGGTAGCTTTCCTGGAGCTGTTCCAACCGGGAAGCAAGCTCGTGGAGCCGGCGCTCTATGGCCGCTTGAGACTCGCACTGGCGCTGCTGGAGCTTGCGGAGGCGCCGGACTAGTCGGGCCGTTTGGGCCCTCAGCAGCTCGTGCAACGAGCGATCCACGGTTTCCGGGCCCGAGTCGGTCAGATCTCTCAAACGCCCATCTATTTGATCCAGGCGTTGCTGAATTTCTTCCAGCAGGTTTTCTTCCTGGCGTAGTGTGTGGCAGAGCTTTTCCAGGTGTTCCAGCCGTCGGACCCAGCCTGGTTCGGTTGCCTCAGCCGCTTGGGCCGAGGAACCTTCTGCCTTGCCGTCTGGGGGTTGATGGGAGGATTGGGCAGGGAAGCGTTGGCCTACGGCCAGCACTTCCAACCGCACCGGACCCAAGTAAAACACTTGACCCGGATAGACCAACACTTGGCGAACCGGCTTTCCCCGGAACAGCACTTCGGCTTCCAGGCTGCGGAGCCACAGTTGGCTTTGGTGCCAGTAGAATTCGCAGTGTTGAGGCTTGATTTGGGGGTGGGCGATTCGGAGCTGAGCCTGAGGTCCGCTGCCCACCACACAGCGCGGAAGTTCCACCTGGACGCGGTAGGCCCGAGGTGCCCAAAGCCTCAAGACCAAAAGCCCTATGGAGCTCCTGGGGGAGCAGGCCGCCGTGTGTTCTGACATGCGCAGGTTCCTCTTGCCCAAAGGACTGGTTTGACCTTAGGTGCCGACTCACACGAGCCCTTGGGCCACTGGCGTGGAGAGCAGGGGCAAACACCTTGGCCTGCTAACAGATAGCTTTTTTTGGTCCACAAATCAAAAAACCCCTCCCTGGAGCTTGCCATTTCTCAGACATCACACTTGGGCCTCAATGGCCTGCGCCGATTGTTCTGGCCGTTCCCCTTATTGGGGGAAAATCAACTAAGAGAATCCAAATAGTTTACAAATCTTGAAAAGATCTCGGGTTTCTATGGCCAAAAAGGCTGCATATTCGGACAAGATTTGACGATTTACGGCAAAGCATTCCAGGGGAGGGATTCACCTGCCCAAGTGTCCCTGGTTGGGAAACCAGGACTTTGGCCAGGAAAATCCCCCAGAAGACGCGGACCGCAAGAAAAGCAAGTCCTTTATTTTTTTGGACTTGCGCAAATCGGGCCAGACCCGGTCCGCGGAACTTTAATTTTGTGATCCGTTTGGACAGCCGTGCGTACTATAGTTTGGTTGCTCCCAAATAGGAGTTGTTGAGCCAGATTGCCAATTTCACCCTTTGAAGCAAACACTCCAGTGCGAGGTTTTACCGATGAGCAAAAAATCCTCCTCCAAGGGTTCCAAGAAGAAAAACCAGAATTTGGAACAAATCAAGCAGCTTTTGCTTAAACGGCGTGAAGCGCTGCGTCAAGCCCTGTTTGGCCAGTTGGGAGCGTTGCGACAAGCCGACAACCGGGGCGGAGGCGATGTGGTAGATGCTGCCCTGGATGCCGAACAAAACGAACTCAGCTCCCAGTTGGCCGAAGTGGAAGGACGCGAGCTGGACCTGATAGAACGGGCCCTGAAACGCATTGAGTCCGGCGAATACGGCATTTGCGAAGTCTGTGGGGAGAAGATTCCCGTGGGACGGCTCAAGATCCTCCCCTATGCCACCATGTGTGTTAAATGCCAGCGCGAAGCGGAGCTGGAAGGGGAGTTGGGACCTCAGTTCCCTGTCTCCGGCACCGACTACCTTCCCACGGGCGATTTTGAATTGGACCTGTCCTAGCCCCTCACTGCCCAACGGAATGTTCTGCGTCGGTGCCACGCACCGACGCCCCAGGGGCGTGTGTCCGCCTCGTGGCTAAGGAGAGCTGAATGAGCAAGCGGCCTTCGGTGCTCTGGGGTGGAATGCTGTTGATCCTGGGGGCGGGTCTGGGAGGTGCTTTGACTTATGTCGTCAGCTCCCTGGTGGTCCAGGCCCAACCTGCCCCCGACTCCCACCAAGCCCGACAGCTCCTCCTGGAACAACTGGACCAGGCCGCCGACCAACTGGAACAGCAGCTCCGCACCTTGCAATTGGTCGTCCAGGTGGCCGCCCCCTCGGTGGTTCACATTGAGGCCCAAAAGCCCAATCCCCGCAGCAACTCCTCTCGGGCTTTCATCGAAGAAGCCGGCTCAGGGATCATCATTGAGCACCAAGGCAAGTTCTTCGTGGTAACCAATCGCCATGTGGTGCACGGAGCTCCCTTGGGCCGGATCGCTTTGCATCTGTCCGATGGGCGATTGATGCATCCGGTCCGCCTGCGATCCGACCCGGAAAGCGACATCGCCGTGCTGTGGGTCAATGCTTCGGACCTGGTCCCGGCTCGCATCGGAAACAGCGATCAAGTACAGATCGGCCAGGTGGTGCTGACCATGGGAAGTCCGTTCGGACTGAGCCGGTCGGTAACTATTGGAATCATCAGCGCCAAGGGCCGTCGGCGTCTGGAACTGGGGGGGCATCAGGTTCGCTACCAGGACTTTTTGCAAACCGATGCGGCAATCAACCCGGGCAACTCCGGCGGGCCGCTGCTGAACCTGCACGGCCAGGTCATCGGCATGAACACCGCCATTGCCAGCAATTCTGGAGGAAACGAAGGCATTGGGTTCAGCATTCCGATCAACATGGTCATGTTCGTCGTGGATGAGTTGATTCGCTACGGTCGGGTGCGTCGGGCGTTTTTGGGAGTGAGTTTGGACGGAGACTTTGACCATCACCGGGCACTGCAACTTGGACTGCCCCGAAAAGCAGGAGCTTATGTCACCAGCGTCACTCCCGGCAGTCCTGCCGAACAAGCCGGCATTCAGCCTGGGGATGTCATTCTTCGCTTTGACGACAAGGAGGTGGAAGACGACATCCACTTGATCAACCTGGTAGGCACCACGGCGGTGGGGAAAGAGGTTCGGGTGGTGCTGTGGCGTCAGGGTCGTTTGGTGGAGGTTCGGGCCCAATTGATCCAGCGTCCCGAGCCCCAGTCGCGCTTTGCGCCACCGGGTTCTCGCTCCGAGAGTCTGGCGGCTTTGGTCCGCTGGCATGATGTGCCGCGTTGGGAGGTGGAAGCCCTGGGGCTGACTCTGATGGAATTGCAACCTCGGCTCAACGCCCGATTGAAATTGGACCGCAACCAGCGAGGGCTGCTGGTGGCCCAAGTGGACCCCCAAGGCCCTCTGGCGGGTCGGATCCAGGCGGGAGAAATTCTGGTAGCAGTCGGGGAACGACCCGTGCACACAGCCACCCAACTAGATCGGGCCTTGCAACAGATGGTAGGTCGGCCCCAAGTGATGTTTCACTTTCGTCCTGGACTGGCTCCCCAGGCCAACCCTCATGCCGTCCGGCTGGACATGCGGCTCTTGGCCCACTGAGCCCTTGCTGCCCCAGCGGCACCCCTTAGCGAGGTCGGGCTGCCGAGAGAGAGTCGCTGCGCCGCATCTGATCCCGAACCAGTCCCTCCAACTCGGTCAGCCGTTGCCTCAGCCGGGCATTCTCCTCCAACAAGGCTTCCCGATCCCGCAACAGCCGGGCGATGATATACCGCGCATGACAGAACAACTCGGCGTTGGCTTCTTCGGTGGCCGGATCAATGCGCGTTCCCAACGGAACGGACAAGGTGACCAGATGCCGCCCATTGCTGAGCGTGGCCACCACCGCTCCGTCTCCGTCGGTCTGGTCGTCCAACACCAAAGAACCCGACGCTCGTTGGAGCAACTGACGAATGCGTTCAATTTGTTCGGAGGTCAGGATGCGTTGTTCCAGATCGGATTGATCCACCAGGGTTTCTTGGCCGGCCACCACAGACGGAGAGTCCATATGTGCTTGTTGAGACATTGGTTTTCACCCCCTTAGGATGTGGAATCCACGAAGCCCAACATCGTGGTCTGGATGCAGCAAGGCACATTTTAACGCAACCAGGGGCTGGGAGCCACTTTTTTCCTGCTTTTTTGGCCTTCTGGGTCCCAACCCCCTCCGGCAACACCGATGGCCGAAACTTTGCCAAGCCAAAATTAGTGTTTTCACCCCATGTCCCACTGTGGTTCGGCAAGCCCGGGCTTGGAGGGTTGAGCTTGCCTGCGGAGCGTGGCAAGGTACAAAGTTTTGTGATTCCTAGCACGCAGCCCTGGCCCCCTGGCCGCTAGGGCAAGGAGCATGGGCGATGAAGATCCTGGTACTGGGAGCCGGAACGGTTGGCACTTCCATCGCCACCACGCTGTGCGAACAAAAGCACGATGTCACCGTGGTGGACTCGGATGCGGAGCACATTCGGGCCATCAACCAAGAGTTGGATGTTCGGGCCATCACTGGCTCGGCTTCTCAAAGCAGTGTGTTGTTTCAGGCCGGAGTGGCCGAGGCGGATGTCTGTCTGGCGGTGACCGGTGTGGACGAGGTGAACCTGGTGGCGGCCAGCATTGCCAAGGAGATGGGAGCCGGACGGACCATTGCCCGAATCTACGCCGCCGTGTTCCGTGACCTGAGCACTTTTGACTATCACGCCCACTTCCGCATTGATCGCATGCTCTCGCTGGAACACCTTTCGGCCATGGAGCTGGCCCGGGAAGTCCGCTCTCCCACCTCTGTGATCCTGGAAAACCTGGCCCGAGGCAGCTTGGAAGTGCGCGAGCTGACCGTGGGCGACCACTTCCGGCTGATCCATAAACCCCTCAAAGATTGGAAACTCAGCAAAAGCGTTCGCGTGGGTGCCATCCTCCGCAACGGTCAAACCCTGATTGCCCGAGGGGAGCATCACTTGCAACCCGGGGACAAGGTCATCCTGATCGGCGACCACGACGCCATTGAAGAAGTGGCCAAACAACTGGCCGTGGAAACCCCGCGGCGAGTGAAAGTAATTATCGCCGGGGGCGGGGAAACCGGATACCACCTGGCTCAGGTCCTGCAAAGCCATCACTACCATGTCACGCTCATAGAACGGGACGAGCAGCGGAGCCAGTTCCTGAGCCGTTCGTTGGCCGAAGGATCGGTCACCATCGTCAAGGACGACGCCACCCAACGCTCGTGTCTGGAGCAAGAGCGGGTGGCAGACACTGATGTGTTCGTGGCCTGCACCGGCGATGATGAAAACAACATCATCGCTTGCGTGGAAGCCAAGGACATCGGAGCCAAAAAAACCATGGCTGTGGTCAGTCGGCCCGACTACGCCGGAATCGTGAAAAAGTTGGGCATTGATCACACCGTCAGCCCTCGGCAAGTCATGGCCCGAGAGGTCATGTCTTTGCTCAACCAGGGAGCTTTGGTCTATCGCAATAGAATTCGGGGAAGCAACTTGTTGGTGCTGGAGTATGAGGTGCGGCCGGGGGCACCGATCACTAGGGACAAAATTGCCCGATTGCCCTTGCCCAAGCAGTGTCAACTGGTTGGGGTGGTGCGCCGCAACTTCGTGACCGTGCCCGGTGGTGAAGATCGCTTGGAAGCCGGGGATTCGGCCATCGTGCTGGCCACCGACGCCGTGCTGGAACAACTGGAAGAGCTGTTTCGTTCCCCGGAGTAATCCCCTATTGCCCTCCCACCTGGAAAACCATGAACTACCCCCTGGTGGCACGCAGCTTGATGTTTGTCGCTCTGGCCGTGGCAGTGGCTATGTTGACCAGCTTGCCTTGGGCCCTGCCGTGGCTGAGCAACACTCCGCAGGTGGAAACCCGAGCGGCACTGGGCATGCTGGCTGCGGCGGCCATCAGCGCGGCGGTGGCCGGAGGGCTATGGTACTGGGGTCGCCAGGCGAAAGGCACCCTGTATCGCAAAGAAGCCATCGCCGTAGTGGGCTTGGGCTGGGTGCTGGCTTCGCTGCTGGGAGCCCTGCCGTTTCTGTTCTGCGGATGCTTCGTCGGACCCGAACAACCCTTTACTCTCATTGACGCCTTCTTTGAATCCGCATCCGGCTTCTCCGGCACCGGAGCTACGGTAATTACGGACTTGGAACATCCCAAGCTCATGCCCCGGTGTGCCTTGTTCTGGCGGTCCATGACGCACTTCTTGGGAGGTCTGGGTTTCATGGTCTTGTTTGTGGCCATCTTGGGCCAAGGGGCGCACGGACGCATGCTCATGCTGGCCGAAATGCCCGGTCCGACCAAGGATGTGGGGCACACTCGGGCTCAGCGTGCTGCCTGGGCTTTTGCCGGGGTGTATTTGGTTTTGAACGCCTTGCTGGTGGCCGGGCTGATGGTTCTGGGCGTGTCTTTGTTTGACGCGCTTTGTCATGCCTTTGGCACGGTCGCTACCGGGGGATTCAGCACTTACAACGATTCCATCGCTCATTTCCAAGACGCCCGAATTGAATGGCTCATCGGCGTGTTTATGGTCTTGGCCTGCACGAACTTCACGCTGTTGTACACTGTGGCCGTGCGACACAGGCTGGATGTGCTAGGAGAAGATGTGGAGTTCCGAGTCTATCTTTCGCTGCTGGTGCTGGGAGTGCTGGCGGTGTGGCTTTCCGGATGGTGGCAGGGAGACTTCCAATCCTTGGCCCAAGGGGCCCGATATAGCTTCTTCCAAGTAGCCTCCATCATCACCAACACCGGATTTGCCACCCAGGACTTTGACCGCTGGAACCAGTTTGCACGGGCGGTGCTGTTTTTGTTGATGTTTGTGGGCGGATGTGCAGGAAGCACCAGTTGCAGCATTAAAGTCATTCGGCACATTCTGGTGTTCAAAATCTTGCGGCTGGAGTTGGAACGCTGGTTCCATCCCAATGTGGTCCGCACACTCAAGGTGGGTTCGCGTGTGTTGGACCAAAGCGAGCTTCCCCGAGATATTTTGGCCTACTTCACCTTGGTGCTGGTGGTGTTTGTGTTAGGGTGGTTGACGCTCGTGCTGATTGAACCTACCTCCACTTGGACTGTCCAGGGACGGAGTGCCAACGACAAGTTGATTGACTGTGCCAGTGCTGTGGCTGCAACGATCAACGGAGTAGGTCCGGGCTTGGGCACCGTGGGAGCCACGCAGAACTATCAAGGATTCCATCCGGCGACCAAGTTGCTGTTGAGCTTCCTGATGCTTTTGGGCCGCCTGGAGTTCTTCCCGCTGCTGGTGTTGTTCTTTCCCAATTTCTGGTCTGGGAAATAGCCCGAAAACTACGCCGCCTTGGCTTGGAGCGGAGGCGTGGGCAGAATGACGCGGAATCGGGCTCCTTGTCCGGGACCGGGGCTGTGAGCCAACACTTGTCCTCCCCAGGAGTCCACCAGCTTGTGCACCAAGTAAAGCCCCAGTCCCGTCCCCCGCTGGTCCCGACGCTTCGTGAAAAACGGCTCAAACACCCGGGGCAGATCCTCGGGGCGAATGCCGCACCCTTGGTCAACAACTTCCAGGATCACCCGCTGAGGTTGCCGCAGCAAACGCACCTGCACCTGTTGACCGGGTTGGGTAGCCTGCAAGGCATTGACCACCAGGTTCAGGACCACTTGTTTCCAAGGAGTCTGGGGCACGAAGGCTTGAGCCGCAGGGTCCAGCCTCAAGTGGACTCGGCGTCGTTGGTACTTGGGGATCTGAAGCACAGCTTCCACCACTTCCCGAACAGCCGGAGCCAAGGGGATCGGCCCCCCCGGAGGCGAATCGTCCGCACTGCGGCCCAGGAGTTTTTCCACAATCTCCTGGCAGCGCTTGGCTTCCTGGCCCAACAGTTCCACATATCGCTTCACCCGAGGGCGCAAGTGCTGGGGCACCCGCTGGCCTTCAAAACGACCCAAGTGGCGCTGAAGCGACTCGGCACTGATGGCAATGGAAGCCAAGGGGTTGTTCACTTCGTGCGACACTCCGGCGGCCAAAGCCCCTGCGGCAGCCAGGCGATCGTGAGAAGCAATTTGCCGCAAGCGCTGCTGAACCTGATGGTGCAGCCGCCGTTGAATGGATTGGAACTGGGAAGCCACCCGATTCCACGCTGCGGCCAGTTGCGACAATTCGTTCCGATGGGACACTTGGATGCGATGGGCAAACTCGCCTCGGGCCAGCCGTCGGGCATCTTCCAGCAGACGAAGCAGCGGGCGCACCAAGCGCTCCCAGGTCCCAAGCACCAGATAGCCCAACACCCCAGCGGCCACCAAAGCCGCCAGCCAAGCCAGGGTCCAAAAAGTCCGATAGGTGCTCTCCATGCGCTGGCGAAACTCCAACACATCTTGGCGCAACAGGCGAGGCAACTCCAGGGAAAGCTGGCCCAAGCGATCGGTTTGTTGCTCCAGTTGGGCCAGGCGACGCGGGTCGGACTCCCAGGCCATTTCCTGCAACTGGTTCAACAGTTGCCCGATCTCTTTCAAGTGTTTCTGCTGATGCTGGCTGGCTAAGGGCAAACTTCGCTGCCCCTGCCCCCCTTGAAGTGCAAGGCCATAGCTTTCCAGATGGTTCTGAACCCGAGTGATGCACCGGACAAATCGCACTCGCAGTTGTTGGAGTTGCTGATGGGCTTCAGGGTTGGGCAGCGAGTGCAGGGGTTGGGCCACCACGCGTAGCTGGGCCACCGTCACACGAAGATCGTTGACCGACTCCACCAGCGCCGCACTGCGACGAAATGCGTCCATGCGTGAAAGACTTTTCACCAGGGACCGATAAGCATACAGGGCATAAAGCCCACTGGCGCTGAGCCCCGAAATGGCCAACGCTAACAAAACTACGGCCACCACCATATACCGCCGCAGGGTGCCCCCCCGAAAGCCCAAACTTGCCCAAGCACCTTGCGTCATGGGTCCTGCTGCCTAGCGACGCACCGGAAGCTGATGAAGCAGTGCCACCGGATCGGGGATCCGAGGCGACTCATGCTGATATCGGGCCCGAGGCACTACCGTGATCACTTCCACATGGTCCACATTGGAGAGCTTCTTCTCACGCTTCCCATAGCACGGAAAAGCGAACTGTTCCCAGGCCACGATGCGAAACTTCACCTGAAGTTGGCTCCGCCAATGGCGATACAGTTCGTGTCGGAACTGAGTGGTGCCGGGCCGAAAGATCACGATTCGCAACGGTTGTTGCTCCGACACTTCGTCCCAGGCCGGCTCCTCGCCCCGATGATGACGAGGTGAATAAATGGCCTGGTTGCACAAGTACATGGCCGTCCAGTTGAGCGACTCCGTGCGATCGGGAATAAACGGATTGCCCAAATCGCTGATGGCGCAGACCACAGGACCTTGGAACTGGGCGGTGTGCCAGAACCATCGGGCAAAGTCCCGATGGCGGCGATCGGTTCGGGTTTTGTAGGGGAAGCAGAAGTCGCGGGCCATGCAGCCCACGGCAATCATGGCCAGCACTCCCACGGCTAGTTGCAGATTGAGCAGCCTCCTGCGTATCCATCTTGGTCCGGCCGCTGCTGCCCAAATCCCCACGCCCATGGTCACGCAAATCATGGGAGCAATATATTGGGTGAACTTGACATGGCCTCCGTAGGGATAGCGATGCATCAGGGCAGCGACGAAGTGGGCAGCCAGCGGCCCCGTGGCCAATAATGCCAGCACGCCTTGGCGCCGCCACAGCAACACGCCCAAACCCAACGCCCAAAACACAAAACTCAGCGCACTTCCTCCGCGTCCAGAGCCCACGGGAATGGCCATCAAATCGCCCACATGAGTCCATGCCACCCAGCGGAAAAACTCCTTCCACTGCCGAGGGGGCAAGGCGTAGTGCCAGTACTGGACCATCCATTCCAGCTCGGCTTGTGATTGAGCCTGGGCCAGCCACATCACCCCGGCAAAACTTCCCCCCAACAGAGCGTTGAAAACAAGCCACCACGGCCAGCTTCTGCGCAGCCGAGGTTCCCAGAGGGCAAAGGCCCAACTCAAACTCACTCCCCCGGCCACAAACACCGCCGGATAGGAGATCACCAGGCCCAAAGGCACCAGCGCCAACAGGCCCATCAAAGACCAGCGCTGCTGGGTTTGATACCAATGGACAAACAGGCTGATCTGAGCCAGTCCCACCAGCAAGTCCGAGGCGTACTGTTTGGCCTCAGCGGCGTGGCGGATAGCCGGGTAGGAGACGGCGAACACCGCCACGGCCAGCACACGCGGCCAGCCCGAGAGCACCCGACCCGAAAACCAAAAAAACAACACCATGCTCCCCAGGCCGCACAAAAACGGAAACAGCCGCAGCGACCATTCCCAAAAACCCAACAGTTTCACTGTTGTCAGCTCAATGAACAAAAAGCCCACCGGAGCTACCTGATGGTAGTCCAAAGGGCCGAGCAATTCCGCATACGAAGCTCCGATCAAGTTGACGCACAAAAACGCCTCATCGTCCCACAGAGGAAAACACAGCAAGTATCGCACCGCTCGGGCAGCCAGCCCCAAGCCCAGCAATATCCAAAGCCATCGCTGCTGCCACAGTTGATGTTCGTCAGCCTGCGAAGGAACAAAAGCGGCCGGAAGGATCGCGTCGGGTTTCATGGCTCGCCGGATCGGAGAATGGGAAAAACACAAGGCTATCTGGAACCAGGGAACCCTGCCGGAACAAAGCGGGCGCAAAAGTGGTTCCTTCAGCTAGCGTCGTGCCCGCTGGGCACTGGTGGTGCTTGCTCGTCGGGCTTCACCCGGCTCCAGATGCCGCAGGTAGTCCAACACCTGGGCAAATTTACTCTTGTGGATGTCAAACCCGAACAAAGCCATCTCCCGAATGGCATCCTCGGCATCCCAACCTTGATAGCGAATGCGATACATCGCCACGGCTACTCCGGTGCGATGCACTCCCCCGTCGCAGTGGATCAGCACAGGTCGTTCTTGGGCCTGTTGGAGAAAAGACCACAAGGAGGAAAGGTCTGCCACCGAAGGGGCTGTTTGTCCGGGGGCCGGCACCCCACACATGGCCCAAACATCGCCCACGGGCAGCTCTACATATTGAATCCCCAAACGGTTACACAGTTGGGCCTCCTCGGGGGCTGGACTGCCCAAGTTGATCACCACCTGGATGTTGCGTTTTTGGATTTCCAGGGCCAGTTGTTCTGGAGAGAGCCGGCCGCTGCGATATACCGCTCCAAGCTCCACAGGAAGCACCGGCCAAGCGTGGCGGCGGTTCGCCTGAGTCCACCACCATCCCCCAGCCAGAATTGCTCCTGCGGCCAACAGTGCGATCCATCGCCACCACTTGCGCATAGGACCCTCCTGGCAAGAAACGAAAGCCGCAGCATTCTAAAAAGATGCCTCCTGCACGACCAGAGCAATGCCGGGGGCTGTCTTCCGGGTTTTGGAAGCCAAGGCCGAAAAAAATGTTGCATTCCGCCCCCTGGGATCGCTAAGCTGCTAGAGGGTCCGAGAAAGGGCGTCCTGTGGGGTAAGTGTTGCCCGTGTTCCTCAACTGCGCCGTTTGGGCACGCTGTGCCTGATCTGACACGCTGGAGGGACACGGAAATCGAGCCAAGCAAGTTCCCAATTATTCGGGACTTAGGTCTAACAGCTTCGGGATTCTTCAGGGGGAACACGGCTTGCTGCAAGGGTGATTGTGCGCTTTCATTGCGCCCGAATTCCGCCAACCAGAAAGGGTTACCCATGAGCGTGGAAGTTGCTCCTGCGGCCACCGTGAAGCATGTCACCGTTGATGGCAACGAAGCCGTAGCTCGCGTGGCTTATCTGACCAACGAAGTCATCGCCATTTATCCCATCACCCCGAGCAGTCCCATGGGCGAACTGGCCGATGCTTGGGCCTCCCAAGGTCGGGAAAATCTCTATGGGGTGGTTCCTCGGGTCATTGAGATGCAAAGCGAAGCCGGAGCCGCCGGAGCTGTGCACGGTGCTCTCCAGGCCGGAGCGCTGACCACCACTTTCACCGCTTCGCAGGGACTGCTGTTGATGATTCCCAATATGTTCAAAATTGCCGGGGAGCTCACGCCCACGGTCTTCCACATCGCCTCGCGCACCGTGGCCACGCATGCCTTGTCCATCTTCGGCGACCACAGCGATGTGATGGCTGCCCGAAGCTGCGGTTGGGCCATGCTCTCCTCCGGGTCGGTCCAGGAAGCCCAAGATTTCGCCCTCATTGCCCAAGCCGCCACGCTGGAGAGCCGCGTGCCGTTTTTGCACTTCTTTGACGGGTTCCGCACCTCGCATGAGATGAACAAGATCGTTTTGCTCAGCGAAGCTGAAATTTGCCGCATGATCCCTCCCGAGGCGGTGAAAGCCCATCGGGATCGGGCCCTCAACCCCGATCGCCCCGTGCTCCGCGGATCGGCCCAAAACCCCGATGTCTT
>JAJRRR010000359.1 GCA_024279285.1 Planctomycetota bacterium | reverse complement strand
GGCCACGGGTTCGGTTTCTTGATACAGGAAAGCAAACAAGTCCATGATTTCCTGAAGCGTGAGCTGGTCCAGCAGTCCCTCAGGCATGGGCGAAGCCGGCAATGGCCGGATTTGTTCAATCTCGGCCCGATCTATCGGAATACGCCGTCCTTGGGCGTCCAGAAGCACGATCCGGTTCTGACCTCGGGAAATGATCATCCCTTGAAAAACCCGACCCTCCGAGGTCACCACTCCCACTAGCTGATACTGGTCCGAAACCACCAGAGAGGGGAACAAAATGGCCTGAAGTGTTTCGCGTTTGTGGAAGCGTTGGGCCAAGGTGGTCAGGTCGGGACCAAAGTTGTTGCCCAAGCTGCCAAACCGATGGCAGGAAGCACATCGGGCTTTGACGAACACATGGGCACCTCGTCGGGCCGAACCTCGTGGCTGGCCTTGCTCCAATGCCCGAATCAACACTTCCATTCGCCACCGTCTTCGGGACTCATCGGGCAACTGGGGCGGAGGCAACTGGGGCCAACGACTCTGAAACCACTCTTGCCACAAGGCCAATGCGTCCTGGGATTTCGAAGGCTCTTGATCCAGAGGACCAAACCAGGCTTGGAGGATGCGGGCCGCCGCCTCCCGTCCCTGATGCCCAGCACGAAGTCCAGCCAGGATCACCTGCCGGGCCACCTCCGGATCGTCGTTTTCGCCAGGGGATTGGGCAAGCTGGCTCAACACCTCCTCGGCCCAATACCCCTCCAAAACCGGAAGCGAACGAAGCAGAAGCGGACGCGACTGGTCGTCTACATGTTGGGCCAGTGCCACGGCTAGCACCAGTCGCCGCTGGGGATCCTGAGGGAACAAACGACGCAAATACGACCGGGCTTCTTCCTGCGGGCAAGTTCCCAGGAAAGCCACCGTGGCCACCTGAAGCTGCTTGAACCGACGATCGGACCGGCCGACAAGTTTTCCGTCCAGCTCAATGACAGCCTCAACCTGGGCAAGCTCTGGTTCCAGTCCGTTCCAGATCCTCAGCACGGCCAAAGCGGCCGAAGGCCAGCGAGTGCCTTGGCGGACCACTTGTTGTTGCACTTCCTGCGACAAGGGCCGCAAAGTGGCTACAAGAGCGTTGCCTACATATCGGCCTACATGATGACTAGAGGCCAGCGATTGAACCTTTTCTGCTTCTTCCAACAGATGCCACAAGCGCGCTGTTTGCCACGCAGCGGAAAACCACGGAGCATGCATCAACAGGTGAAGGCGATCTTGCAGTTCAGCTTGGGCCAGGTAGTCCAGATAGCGATCTATCATGGAAGTCTCGCCCAGATGGGCGAGCAACCGCACCAGTTCGCGGTTGATGCGGCTTCCCCAGGGGGGATTGGCTCTGGTGTCGGCCGGAAACTCCTCGGCCAGCATCTGGGCCCAACGGGGAGCATCTCCCGCCTTCAGCCCTCCCAGGTGAAACGCCAACTGCACGGTGCGCAACAGGTCTACAAACTCCGGATCGGTGAGAAACTGATCCATCCACCAGCGTGCCCGACGCAGCACTTGTTTGGCCGTTTGGGCGTCCCGACGCACACTCAGCAACACCACCGAACCTCGTGCAAACACCTGAACACTGTTGCTTTCCAGCACCTGTTGTTGCCATTGCTGGGGATCAGCCGATTTGAGCAGTTGCATGGCTGCCCAGGCCACATGGCGATCGGGTTCCTCTAGCAGTTTGATCACGCGGGCCACCGGCACTTGGACACCGCTCTCCAGCAGGGATTGGCAAGCTCGGCGCCGCACCTGCGGGTGAGAGTCAAACAGCATTTCTTCCAACCTTTGAATGGCTTCGCCTGTGGCCAGCACTCCCAGCCATCGGGCTGCACTGATGCGAAGCTGAGGGGAAGCGGCCTGGGAAAGTTCCAGCACCAGCTCTTCCCCAGGAGCAGGACCATACAAATGCATCAGCTCCAAAGCGGCGCTGCGGCGCCAGGGGGGTTCTCGGGAATCGGCCACCAAGGCCAAAAGCTCCTGATTCCACCGGGGACCCAGTTGCTGCTGCAATCGGGCGATCTGGTCTCTTTCATAGGCGTTTTGCAAGGGGTGGGCTCGCAGGGCCTGGGCCAAGGTGCGGATGGGCTGCACGCGGTGCACTCCTCGGCGATAGAGCACCCGATACACTCCTCCTTGCGTGCCTCGCCCTCCGGTGCAGAAGTACAAAGCTCCATCGGGCCCTATGGCCAGGTCGGTCACATTCAAAGGCTTGCCTTGGACGAACACTTCCGCAGTGCCGACAAATCCTCCGCCTTGGGCTTGCAAGCGGAGGGCCAGAATGCGTCCTCGGGTCCAATCGGCCAGGAACAGGGTATCGTAGAATCGGGCCGGGTAGGGGCCTTGGCGATAGTAGGCCACGCCGGTGGGAGAGCCTCGCCCGGTATGAGCCACCGCCGGGAGAGAGTCCAGATAGTACTCGGGCCATTTGGCCCAACCACTTCGCCAACCAAACTCCCCGCCAGGGACCAGATGCAGCACTCGGGTGGGCCGATACCAGGGAAGCCCCACATCCCACTCCATATCCGACTCGTAAGTGAAAAGCTCTCCCGAGGGTGTAAAGGCCATGTCGTAGCAGTTGCGCAGCCCGCCGGCAAACACCTCCACCTGTTTGCCGTCCAGGGAGAGTCGGATGACAGTTCCCCCGGGTGCGGCGATTCCCTGGGCATGGCCCCCTGCGTCTTCAAACCGCGGCTGGACCACATCCCCTTCGTACCAGAAGCGATAGGGGCCAGGAAGCTGCTCCAACCCCCGCGGACGGACAAAGTCGCCCAGCAGCACATACAGTCTGCCCAAGGGACCCAGGGCGATGGCATGGGCACCGTGTTCTCCGTGCTGGCCTTCCAGAGCCAGGAGGAGTTGGGATGGCTGGCCGGGACGGAGCAGATACACGCCCGGGCCCTGCTCCCCTTGGCCCACCACATAAAGCAATCCATTGAGCGGCAAGATTCCTTGGCAGTTGTTAACTTTCACTGGCAAAGGCTGCACGCGGTCCGGCACGCCATCCCCTTGGGTGTCCACGGCCACGGCCAGCCCTTGACCTTCGCGACTCAGGACCAGATTACCATCTTCATCAAAAGCCATGGCCAGCACCGAGCCGGTTTGTTCCGAATCCAGCACGCGTTGGACTTTAAACCCCGGGGGCACCTGAATGTGTTCCAACGGATCGGAATTGTGATGATCGTGGTGATGGTCAGGGAGTTGGCTCTCAGAGTTCTGAGCCCAAAGTCCCCAGCCTCCCGCGGCCCAGATCACCGCGACCATCACGAGCCCCCATCCTCGCCTGGCAGCAATCGGGCGTTTCATGGCTTGGTTCCACCACGCAAGTGGAAAGGAGACTTGGTGAATATCCGGTTTGCGCACAAGCTCTCCGAACGCTGTGGGCCGGGCCAGACCGTAGCAAAACCCGCCCCGAAACTCTAGAGCACTTCTCCTGTTCCTTTAGAACCAGCTAGCAGAGCAGAGGGACTTGCGCGAACCAGACAGGCTCGTGGTGCCCTAAAGGGGTGGAAGCACAGCTTGGGCGGCCACTAGCAGGGGCAAAGCCAGCAGTGCTGTCAGGTTTTCCAGTCCGAAACAGAATCTAAGGTGTGCAAGCAAGTAGTTTTCCACTAACTTAGGAGGTTTCTCAGCTGGTGAAAGTCAAGTACCTCTACAATCCCCACCAAAGCACGCTGGAAGTGGACTTCTCTTGCGAGTTGCCAGTGTTTCCTCAAAAGGTCACGCGGGGGCCATTTCCTCGGGTTCGTCCGGTGAATCGCCAGAGCGATTTGCAGGAGCTGGCCCGACTCATGGCTCAATGCAACCGCGGTCGGTTTCGGGTAGAGTTGGCTCATCCTCAACGGGCATTTTGGGAGTTTTTGCGTGACCTGATGACGCTTCCGGGTGTGGATAGCTTGGTGGCAGCTCGGCGGTATGGGCTGGAGTTTGTGATTGGCCGAGCGTTTGAGCCTCGGGAAGTGGCCGCCCGAATCGCACGCTGCGTGCAACGATACTTTTATCCTGAAGAACCCATCCGCCTGGCCCCCGTCAAGGAGCTGCCTCAGCAGGAAGCCCGAGGGCTGATCTTCCTGAATTGACCTACCAGGGAGCGGGGCAGGGAGGACGGGGAAACGGCGGCCTCAGCTCCCAGGAGACTCCAAAAAGCTGGGGCCGCCTGTTTTTCGGTCAAAGGATGTCCGCCCACTGCTTGCCGCCCCAGGGGGAAAACCCTTACAGTGAAAAACTACCTCCCTCACTACGCATTTTTCCAAGGGGCCTTTATGAAACTGGAACTCGTAGTCGGTCCTCCCCAAAGCGGGAAAACCCAATTTCTGCTGGAACAATATCGTCAGGCCCTTCGAGCCAGTTGGCCTGGACATGCCTTGTGGTTGGCACCCACGGCCATGGCAGCTCGCCAGGTCCGAGGGAGGTTGCTCACAGAATCGCATCGGGCCTTCTTGGATCCGCGGATCTGGACTTTTGACCAGTTCGTTCGGGCGGTGTTGGATAGGGCCCAGGAAGTGGCCCGACAGATTGATCTGGTGGAGTGCGTGGAAATCATCCGCCACCTGATCTTTAGCCTGCTCCATCAGGGAAAACTGCGCTATTTGGCTCCCATTGCCCAACTGCCTGGCACTGCCGCCTGGGTAGCAGACTTCATTGGTGAGCTGAAACACCACGAAATCTGGCCCGACCGCTTCTGGCAATGCTGCCAGCAAAAGCCCGACGGGCCCTCGGACAAAGACCACGACATCCACCTGATCTACCAAAAGTATCAAGAGTTTCTGGAGCAGCATTGTTTGTATGATTCCCAGGGCGCTTATTGGCGTGCTCGGGACGCTCTGCAAAACGGCCAGCAAGAACCGGTGCCCCAACTGGAAATCCTGATC
>JAJRRR010000358.1 GCA_024279285.1 Planctomycetota bacterium | reverse complement strand
GGGCCACAGCTTCACAGAACAGTTCCGGCCCCTCCCTTTCCCAAAGCCACACCGCAAACATATCAGGATGCAGAGCCCGGATGTTCCAAGGGGCCAACACATGCGGAGGAAAATCCTTGATGTTGCAGGTTACGATGACCTGTGCTTTGGCTTCTATGGCAGCGGCCAGAACATGGTGGTCCTTTTTATCTGGTAAGGAAAACTCTGCCATGTGGCGTTCATAGTTAGACACCCGGGCATCCGGAAATGCGGTGTCCATCATTCTCACTGTTCGCAGAAGCTGCTCTTGGGTAAGATCTGGCCGCGTGCGTAGGACATTGCGAACCCATTCTTCTTGGATCCTTTGTGTCCAGCGTGGCTGAAAAAGCAAATACTCAGCCAAGGACAGCAAAAAATCCCGCAAAGGAGTGGGAAAAAGGACGCATGCGTCCAGCAGGGCTACGACACCTTCTGTGTTCAACGCCTTTCCCTTAGTATCCCAGTCCCAACTCCTGAGCTTCTTGGGCCAGTTGATCCAGAGCTTGGCGTCGCACTTGCATCTGCTGTTTGTATTTCAGCACATCGGATTTCAGCACACGGCGATGAGTACCTACCCGACGGTAGGGAATCTGGCCCTGCTCCAGCAGCTTGACCACAAAGGGGCGTGAGACGCCCAAAAGCCGAGCCGCCTCGGTGGTGGTCAAAAGCTCCTCCAAAGCCTCCTCAGACCTCGCCAAGCCCAAATCCACCAAGCGTCTTAGCACCTGCGCAGGGACGGTAATCCGCTCCTGGGATCCCAAGCGAAGCTCCACTGCCGAACCGGCTGTGCGGGCCAACCGATTCTGCAACTTCTTGAGAAGTTCCTCATACTGCCGAAGGGGAAGCATCTGTCCTTCCCTCTACTTCTGGTGCCATGCTTCCGATCCTCTAGAAGTATATCGTTCAAGCGAAATAAATGCAACAAAAAAAATAAACGAAACCAAGAAAAGCAATGAAATTGGAGGCGGAAATGTCATAAGGGGTTGTTTTGAAGTGACTTACAACGAGAGCTTCAGCTTGTTCGGTTAGAAGGAACTTATTCTTCCTCCTGGCGGTTCATTCCTAGTTGGCGCATTTTGCGGTACAGGTTGGCCCGGTGCAGGCCCAGGCGTTGGGCGGCCTCAACCATTCGTCCGCCGCATTGGCGGATGGTTTGCAAGATGTACTGGGTTTGGAACTGTCGGGTAGCTTCCCGCAAGGTCAGTCCGGCGGGCACTCCTCCACAGGCTTGCTGTTCAGGAGGCAGGAGGAGGTTCAGATCCTCGGGCCGGATGACATCTCCGCCAAGATAAGCCAGGCGTTCCATCAGATTACGGAGTTCTCGCACATTGCCGGGCCAGGAGTGGGCCAGAAGGGCTTGTTGGGCTTCGGGGGTGATATGGGGCATGGGGCGTCCGATTCGGGAGCAAAATTGCTGCAAGAAGTGCTCGGCCAAAAGCAAGATGTCCTCTCCACGCTGCCGCAAGGGGGGAAGAACCAGCGTCACCCCGTTGAGACGATAAAACAAGTCCTGACGGAACTTTCCTTCACGGACCGCCTGGGCCAGATCGCGGTTGGTGGCAGCGATGATCCGCACATCCACGCGCAGGGGCTGGTTGCCGCCCACACGGGTAATTTCCCGATACTCAATGGCCCGAAGAAGCTTGGCCTGACCCTCCAGGCTCATTTCGGCAATTTCGTCCAGAAACAGCGTGCCGCCATGAGCCAACTCGAACTTGCCGATGCGTCGCTCCTCGGCCCCGGTGAAAGCTCCTTTTTCGTGCCCGAATAGTTCACTTTCCAGCAAAGTGGGCACAATTCCGGCACAATTGACGGCCACCAGCGGACGATCCCGACGGGAGCTTCGCATGTGGATCATTCGGGCCACGACTTCCTTGCCGGTGCCGTTTTCACCTAGCAGCAGCACGGTCAGATCGGTGTCGGCCACGCGCTCCACCACATTGCGCAAAGCACAAATGGCCTCGGAGTGCCCGATGAGTTGCACTTCTTGCTGGGCCTGGTCGGTGACGGCTTGCTTGAACCGCAGTAGCTCTTCCAAATCCTGGGCATTGCTTAGAGCGACAGCGGCCTGTTGGGCCAATTGTTCCAGGATGTGTTGATCTTCTGGGGAGAAGCGTCCGTGGCGTTTGTTCAACACCTGGAAAGCACCCAAGGGCTGGCCGCTCTTACCCCGCAGGGGAACGCACAGCACCGTTCGGGTGTGGAAACCGGTTTGCTGGTCCACTTGGCGATTAATCAGGCTTTGATCTCCATCGGGATGGACGACCAGGGGGGAGTTTTCCTGGATCACCCGGCCAACCACTCCGGTGCCTTCGGGAACGGTCAACTCTCCGCCTTTTATTCCCAGGGCTGGGCGCCCTACCAACACCCCGCGTTTGCGGTCCCAGAGAAAAATCGTGGCCCGTTCGGCGTCCAGCAGCTCAGTAGCAGCTTGAGCGATTTGGAGGAACAGCTCGGGCAGGCTGCGTTGCTGATTCCAGTTGAGGGAGAGCTGCAACAGGCGTTGGGCCAGGGCGAGTTGTTTTCGGGTTTTGCGTTGTTCCCAAACGGTGCACCAGGCTTCTAAAAGAGCCTGGGCTGCTGGTAGCCACTCTGCGGGAAGTTCTCCCTGGTGGAACAGGGCCAGCACCAGAGGGGACTGGCCAGGAGGGGCTTTTACCACCAGGGTCCAGGGAGGGCGGAGGAGATTTTGACCAGCATGGGCGGCTTGGGCCACCAGGGCTTCGGGCACTTGGGCAGGCGAACCGGCCTGAGCCATGCGGACCCACTGCCCCCCTTGGGCTTGAAGCAAAGAGGCGTGTTGCCAAGGTCCCTGACGACACAGTTGTTCCAGGGCTTGTTCAGCCAAATGAGTCTCCTCTTCCTTTTGTTGAGCGATGTTCCACAGCGAAGCGATCAAGGAAGCCACTTGACCGGCCGTGGTTTCGCCCCCCCGATCCGGAACTAACGGTGCTTGTTGAGCAGCAAACGGCATAAGTGCGTGCCTCACTGGTTGCCCGAAGTGTTCCTGTTGGAAAGGTCTGGCGGGTTTAGCCTACACGCCCTGTGGGACGAGGGCAACAACGCTAAGAATACGCTTCCCCGGAAGTCGGGCAAAGTCTTTTTGCCACTTCTTATTACCAAGCGGTCCATCCTCCATCCAACACCAATACCGCCCCGGTCATATAGCGGCTGGCCCGAGAAAGCAGAAAAACCAAAGCTCCGGTGTACTCGTCCGGCTGGGCCATGCGTCCCAGTGGAGTCCGATACTCATAAGCCCGGACAAACTCCGAAGATTGACGGTCGTACACCCCTCCGGGCACCAGGCAGTTGACCCGAATCCCATGTGCTCGCCAGTGCACGGCCAGATAGCGTGTCAGTTGAATCACTCCGGCTTTGCTGGCTCCGTAAGCGGCCGGAGAGTTGACCCCTGAGGTGCCGTAAATCCGCGGATCGGGGGAAACCAGGCCATAGGTGGAGGCAATGTTGACGATCACCCCTTGCTGCTGCCGGATCATCTCTTGCCCAAACACCTGGCAGGCCAAAAACACGCCCGTGAGATTCACTCGCAGCACTTGTTCCCATTGTTCCAAGGGATAGGACTCGGGTTGAGAGGAATAGAACCCGGGGGTGCGCACTTGGGCGGCGTTGACCAGCGCGGTGGGTGGTCCCCAACGGCGTCGGATTTGTTCTACGGCTTGCTGGAGTTGTTCAGGCACGGTGGTGTCGCAAGCCAGGGCCAAGGCCTGACCGGAGGTTTGTTCCACTTGCCGGGCCACTTCTTGAGCTTGGTCGGCGTTTTGATCCACCACGGCTACCCGAGCCCCCGCTCTTGCCACCGCTTGGCAAAAATGACGGCCCAACCGTCCGGCTCCACCCACCACGGCCACCACTTGATCTCCAAGCCCAAATTCTTCCGCAAGCCACCGGCAAGAAAAACCGTGCTGCTCCACAGACCATGCCTCCTTTGGCAGAAGTTGCGGCCGTGGGATAGATTTTGCCACCGGAGTCAAATCGGAACCAGAGCAACTTGAATGAACAGCTTGTGGCACGCGGGTCCAAGAAAAGAGCAAGGGTTTTGTCCCAGGCACCCTTGAAGTGGGCGAACGGCCCCCCCCTGGCCTCTTGATTTGCATCCCTTGGGTCCGGGTGCCTTTTGCCTGCCGCAGTTTGGTCCAAGCCGGGTCTGGGAAGCCAGAAAGTTTTGAAGGGCCTCTTTTCCGCCTAGGGAAAACCGTTGCTCTGGGATTTTTTTGCTTTAGGATCAAAGCACCAGAGACACAGGACTTGGAGGTACTGCTTTCAGCGGAGGAGCCAAGCGGATGCGTTGGGTTGCGAAGTGGTGGTTGGTAGGGGTGATGGCGATGGTGTTGGGGGGACAGTTGTGGGCCCAGGCCCCCCTGCCGCGGTTTGCTCCTCGCCGGTTGGCCCCAGCGGCCCAAAAGTTCCGACGCCCCAACCAGCCGGTGCTCCCTCGCCCGGATGGAATGATCCATCTGGAAGCCGAGGAGTTTCAGGTGGTCCGCGGTCCCTGGCAGGCCAAAAGCTACGGGGAGAACTTCTATGTGTCCACCTTTGCCGTCACTTTTCTAAGCCGCAAGGCGTTCCTGGCCGCTCCCCCCGAGGCCCAAGACGCTGTGGCCCAAATCCAGTTCCAAGTCCCCAAAGCCGGACGCTATCTGGTGCTGGTACGCTACGAAGCCGCTTATCGGTTCAACACCCAGTTTCGTGTGGTCATTGAGCAGCAGGATCAGGTGAAGCTCAACCGGGTTTATGGTTCGCCGCAGAATGTGCGGATCTGGCCTTTTTTCCGGCGACTGCAAAAGGATGTGACCTGGCCCTGGGGAGCCAATGAACAGATTGTGTGGGAGGGGCACGATGTCCGCGTGGAGCTTCAGCCGGGAGTAGCCACCTTACGGCTGGAAGCAGTGGCTCAGCCCCTGCCTCGAACTTGGCGCCATGTGGACTGCGTGTTGCTGACCACCGACGAAAAAGAAGTGCAACGCCAGTTGGCCCGGGCACGATACCTCCCCCTGGACGGCCTGCTGACCCAAGCTGGCGATGTATGGGCACAGGTGGAGAACCACTCTGTGGGAGCCTTGCAAGTGACGCTTCCCAACTGCATTGCCCACTCCCCTTACTATGTTCACATTCGCACCTGGAAGCCGCGGCAATTTTTCCTTTCTCCGGGCCAGAAGACGGAGTGGGTGGAAGTAGGATCCCTGCTGGATGGTCTGAACGAGTCAGTGTGGGCGCCGCGGTTTCGGGCAGTAAACGGTCCTCGGGACTACACGCTTCGTTTGGCGGTGAAGCAGGCCGATGGGTCGCTGAAGTATGTTTACAACTACCGGGGCAACGAAGAACAACTGGACCTGTATGTCTCTGCGGCGATGCGCTACGATCCGTTGGTGATGCGTCCTCGGGAAGCCTTGCCGGAGCTAATGGGCTATTTGGACTATCGGGCTCAGCAGGCCCAACTCCCTTCCCAACGCCCACGGCTTTTCCCCCTGTATGTCCATGTTACCTTCACCCCTTTGGCGGGGCAGGAGGGATACAATCGTCTGGTGCGACGGTGGTTGGAGTTGTTCCCGCTTTGGCTTCCAGGCACTCAGCGTCCGGGCACTCCCCAACAACCGCGTGCCTATGTGGATGTGCGCCACATTCCCACCGAGCGACTTGAACAGTACTGCCGCGACTTGCAGCGCCAAGGAGTGGCAGGGCTAGTGCGCGTGGTGAGTTTGGGGGACGAGATCGGGCTGGCCATTCCCCGGGAAGGGCAAGACGAAGCCTTTCGACAGTTTTTGCAACGCTTGGGAGTGCAGCCTGGGCAAGTGGTGCCGGGAGCCAAAAACTGGTCGTCGGTCAAGTTCACCCCCCCGCCTGATCCCGATAAAGAACCTCGCCGTTTCTATTTCGCCCGACGGTTCGTCCATCACTACGGAATCCAAGCCCTGAAAAAGCGAACCGACATTCTGCGTCGCTACTTGCCTCGGGCCGGAATCGGGGCCAACTACTCGCCCCATCAGGATGTGCCCTATCTGGGCCGAGTGCACAAGTGGATCAAAGTGTTTCGCCAAGACGGAATGACCCTCCCGTGGAGTGAAGACTACTGTTGGCAAGTGCCGATCGTTTCTCCGCAGTTGAATTCGTTGGGACTGGACATGTTTCGGGCAGGGCTTCGCGGCAAGCCTTATCGGGACATCAAGTACTATGTGATGATCCACCACCCGGGCAACCATCCCATGGCTTGGCGCAGGTTGTTTTACGCTTGTTTGGGCCACGGGATGACGATGGCTAACTTTTTTGAGATGCGACCGTTGCCGGTCGCCTACACGGAAAACTACTGCAACTTGCCGGAGACTTATTTTCAGGTGCTTCGGGCCAGTCGGGAGCTGGCGCGATTTGAGGACATTGTGCTCTCAGGACGAGTGGTTCAGGGAAATGTGGGCCTGTGGTTTTCCGAAGTGGCCGACATCTGGCACAACGACCGACCCCCTATGGCCGCCGAAAAACGCACCCTGTATGTAGCCCTGCGACAGCTCCAGCTCCCGGTGGAAGTGGTCACCGAAGAAGAAGCCCTTCAGGGGCGATTGGGCCCTTATCGGGCCATTTACTTGACCGCCCAACACATCAGCCGCCAAGGGGCCGAAGCGCTGTTGAAATGGGTCCAAAGCGGAGGACGACTGTTCCTTTACCCAGCGGCAGCCACTCGCGATCAGTTCAACCAGCCCTTGGACCTGTTGTATCGGCCCTTGGGAATCAAGCCCCCGGAGCGGGAAGTAGAACCTACGGTGCGGATTGATTTTGTCAAGCAAGACCTGGCCTTTGCTCCCGTGGTGGATGAAGTGCGCTTCCGCTCAGGCCGCCGGATACGCAAGTTCCCGGTCTATGGGGCCAAAGCGCCCCTGGGCACCCAGGTGCAAGGAGAAGTGCTTCAGCGTTTTCGGGACGATCAGGTGGCGTTGTGCGAGGTGGAGTTGGGCCGAGGGAAGATTTACTACTGCGGCTATCTGCCGGCTTTAGCTGCGGTGCGACCAAGTGTCAAACAGGTGCCACCGACCCGAGGGGGAGAGCTGGACGGGCCCAGCCACTCCACCCCTACCCAATGGCAACCGGATGCCCTTCGCACCTTGCAACTGCCCGTGGAACATCTTTCCTTGCCGGTGGAGGCCCGACCCCGACAAGTGGAAACCTGCCTGATCGAATCGCCCAAAGGAGTGGCGCTGATTCTGGTTTGCTGGGACAGTTGGCCCCGATATGCCCGGGTCATCCTCCGACGCCGCGTGCCGCTGGAGCAAATTGAAACCGCAAGCGGCGCCCCGATGGAAATCGTCCATCACGAAGACGGTTCCCTGGAATTGAAGCTCCAAGTGGATTTTGCCGATGCAGTGATTTTCCGTCCCTAGAAGACACCCTTTGTTTGAAAAGAGAAAAAACCGGCGGAAGCCTTTTCGGGTGGGTGTATCACAGCTCGTGCTTCTTGAAGGAGCAAAACCATGAAAAAGTTCGTGTTTTTCCTGACAGTAAGCGTTTGTATGGTCTCGTGGTCTTGGGCCGGAGAGTTGGTGGCTCCTGGAGCCCAAGTGCAGCGGCTGGCCACCGGGTTCCGCTTCACCGAAGGACCGGCTGCCGACCGGCAAGGCAATGTCTATTTTTCCGACATCCCCAACAACCGCATCCACATCTGGACGCTTGAGGGAAAGCTGAAGACCTTTCGGGAAAACTCCGGCGGGGCCAACGGGCTGTTTTTTGATGCTCAAGGAAACTTAATCGCCTGCGAGGGCCGAGCCCGACGCGTGACGGCCATCTCCCCGGATGGCCAACTGACCGTGCTGGCCCAATCCTACCAAGGCAAGCGGTTCAACAGTCCCAATGATTGCTGGGTGGACCCCCAGGGAGGAATCTACTTCACCGATCCTCGCTACGGCCGCATGGACGACTTGGAGTTGCCCGGGTTTTGGGTCTTTTACATCACTCCGGACCGCAAGCAAGTGGTGAAGGTGATTGATGACCTGGTCAAGCCCAACGGGATCATTGGCACTCGGGACGGGAAGCGGTTGTATGTGGCCGATCCGGGGGATAACAAGACCTATGTTTACCCGATTTTGGGCCCGGGACGCTTGGGCCCACGACGGCTCTTTGCCCCCCGAGGTTCAGACGGCATGACCCTGGACGAACAGGGCAATGTGTACCTGACCCGAGACAAAGTCTATGTTTACTCTCCCCAAGGGAAACTGCTGACCACCATCCGCGTGCCGGAGGTGCCAGCCAATGTGTGCTTCGGGGGAGCGGACCGAAAAACCCTGTTCATCACCGCCCGCCGCAGCCTCTACGCGGTGAAGATGCAAGTGCGCGGGATGTATTGATCCATGGCCCGGCAACCATTGCCTCCCCGTTGGGTACCTCAAGGGACCACCTCGCCGCTGGATCGTTTTGGAGAGCCCCAGTGGGTTGGTTTCTTGGAAGTTCGCCAAAACTTGGGCTGCCTTCATGCTGGGGCTTTTTGCCGGATGGCCCAGAGGGCTCCCGGGCAAAGTGCCACCGAAAGCGGTCCGATGGGGGGAGGCCCAGTTGGAAAGCGACAACCGGATTGGTGGTAGTGGCACGCGCCCAGGCTCGACAGCTCCTCCCAGGTAGTTCTGAAAGGCCAGCAAACGCTCTCCACTAGGTGGAAGCTGGCGAATTGAGCTTTTCTTGGGCTTGAGCGGCCCAATGGGCCACAGTTTGCAGCAGTTTTTGCCGTTGGATGGGCTTGGTGAGAAAATCGTTGCATCCGGCTTGCAGGCATCGTTCCCGATCCTGGTGCATGGCGTTGGCCGTAAGGGCCACAATGGGGCCCTGGTAGCCCTGTTGGCGGAGCAGCCGCGTGGCTTGCACTCCGTCCAGCTTGGGCATTTGCATGTCCATAAGAATTACATGGGGAGGCGTTCCTTGTTGCAGCAGGTGTTCCACTTTCTGGAGCACTTCTTCGCCGTCTTGAGCCAGGAGGACCTGAGCCCCGGCTTTTTCCAACAGAGTTCGGATAAGGAGTTGATTGTCCGGGCCATCTTCGGCCAGCAGGACGCGCACGCCTTGCAGTTGGATGGGGCGTGGAGGGCTACCATCGTTGGGATCGTCGTGCTGGCGTAGGGCCTCCGAACCCACCAGGGGAGTATGGGGCTCTAACTTGCCGATGGGCAACACGAAGGTGAAACAACTTCCTTGACCGGGAGTGCTTTCCACATGGATTTCTCCCCCTAGCTGTTGGGCCAACCGTTGGGAGATGACCAGCCCCAGTCCTGTGCCGCCGAATCGGCGTGTGGTGGAAGCATCAGCTTGAACAAAGGGGTGGAACAACTTCTTGAGCGTCTGGGCGTCCATGCCGATTCCCGTGTCGCGCACCTGGAAGACCAAGGCGGCTTGGCCGTCGGGTTTTTGTTCCATGCGCAAGAGGAGTTCCACCGAACCTTTTTCGGTGAATTTGACGGCGTTTCCGGCCAGGTTGAGCAGGAGCTGGTGCACCCGAGTGGGATCGGTGGAGATGGTGCGTGGCACGCGGCCCTGGATGTCCACGCGGAACTTCAGCCCTTTTTGCTTGGCTCGCACGGCAACGGCCGAAGCCACATCGGCCAAAATTTGCGCCGGAGAACAAGGCAGGATTTCCAACTCCAGCTTTTCGGCTTCAATTTTGGACAAATCCAGAATGTCGTTAATCAAAGCCAACAGATGTTGCCCGTTGCGACGGATGATTTGCAGGTAGTGGAGTTGTTCAGGACTTGCGTTTTGGGCCTTCAGTTTCAGCCACAGTTCTTCTGCAAAGCCCAGGATTGCGGTCAAGGGCGTGCGGATTTCATGGCTCATGTTGGCCAGGAAGGTGCTTTTGGCCCGATTGGCCTGGTCGGCTTTTTGTCGGGCTCGTTCCAGAAGCACATTGATGGCCAACAGGCGGCGATAGGCCACCACCCCACCGCAAAACAGCACCACGCCCACGGCCACAAATACCCCCCAGACCACATAGCGCATGGAAGCATACTGTGCCATCAGATCTTCCGTGGGGGCAGCGACCAGGAGCACGCCGGCCACTTGGCCGGGCTGCCAGCCGTAGCCGCTTTGGGTGCCGTATCGGGCCACCAGTTCCGCAGGAGCAGTTTGGGGAGAGCCGTGGCATCGCAGGCAGCGTCGTTCCACGATGATTGGCCGAGCTACAAAAAACACCTGGCGTCCTTGCAGCTCCCGATGCCCGGAAAGCATTTCCAAATCCGGGTTTTTTTGGAACATCTCAATCCACTTTTGTTCCTCCTCGTCGGCCCGATTGGCCGGATTCAGAGGGTTCAGCACGGCTTGGCGATAGTGATACAAGGGCATGGTGCGGTTGAATTCCCGGAACACTCCCTGGGTGACATAGGTGGAAGACATCGCTTCCAGAATGAACTGGTCGGTATGGGCCTGCACTGCCGGACGGAGAGTGTTTTTGCAATAGGCGCGGATGGCCTTACCCATTTGGGTCAGCACCTTGACCCGGTGGTAGGCTTCCTGTTCAAAAGCCTTGCGTTCCAGGTACTGGACCAAGGCTCCTGCCGCGCTGAGAAGCAGAAGCAAGAAGAAACATCCCCAAAGGTAAAACCGGCACGGCGATTGGCGACGAGCAGCGTTCATCGCTTCGGAGGGCTCCTGCGGTGCAAACACCCCATCTGCGCACCTGCCCAGCTTCAGGTCGCAGTGCTGCCCTGGAGAACTATAGCTTCTTGGGAAAGGTCTGGCCTACTTCCTTCAGAGGGGATTTCCCGGAGCTGGAGGGGGATCTGAGGGTTATTCCGAATCGCCCGATGAGTCCGATCTGAGAGTTTGTTGCTCTTGTTGAATCATTGGCCCCAGCCACCAGCCCCAACTGACCCAATGGAACACGATCATCAACACAAAGCCCCCCACAATGGCCACCGGAGCCGAAATCTGCCCTCCCAGCGGAACGGTGATCAGCACTGCCAGGGCCAGAGCCGCACCCCCCAAAAGAAGCACCAAAACACCCATCAAGCACCCTCGGGCCACCAAAGCCGGTCCCGAAGGAGAAGCCCCTCCCGACGACAATCGCTCCTTGGACTCCTGCATCGCTCAATCGCCCAGGCAAAAAGGAAGCTGCCCACCGCTTCATTTTACTCAGGCCGGGGGGTGTTTGGGCAGAGGCGAAGGGTCAATCAGTCCGTTTCCCGCCCAAAGCAATCAAATGGGAATAGGTGCGCAAGTAGAGCACCCCTTGATGCACAGCCGCAGTGGCGTGGCTCATCTCCCCAGCCGGGTTGCGAGCAAGAAGCTCAAAGCGTCGGGAGGCCCGAAGCACGACCACCGTCCCGTCGGTGGAAATGCAATAAAGCCGGTCGGCCACGCGAATTGGGGAACCGAAGAAGTTCCCCCCCACCCGACGACGCCATACCACCTTCCCGCTGGGCACTTCCACGCAAGTGACAATTCCGCGATCCGACCACAAAAACACCAGATCGTCCTTAGCCACTGGGGTGGGCACATAGGGGGCCGCCCGATCGATTTTGAATACAAGTTGGGGCTGGTCGCCGGGACTTTGCGGAGGGCGTACCGCCACGGCGTAGTTCCCCCCTCCCCCCGAACCACAGGAGCCGAAAATCAACCCTCGGGCAATGATCGGTGAGGAAACGCTACGCTTGTTAAACAACGGCCTGCCTCCCACTTGGCTGAGTTCCCAAAGGAGCGAACCGCTGGAGGGATCCACGGCATAGATCCCGTGCGACTGGCTGTTGAAGATCAACTGAGGTCGTCCATCGGGCCCGTGGTACACACAGGGGGTGGAATAGGCCACGCGAGTGCTGCGGCGGTCCAGACGCCACCGCACCTGGCCAGTGGCGGCATCCAGAGCCACGACGAAACTTCGCCCGCCCCCTTCGGCGTCCTGATCGTTGGCCAGCACCACCATGTCCTCAAACACGATGGGCGAAGTGCCTGAGCTGTGCTGGCTGACGAATGGGCCCAGGTTCCTCCGCCACACTTCTTGCCCCTGGTGGTCCAAGGCCAGCACCAGATACTCCTCCGGCGTGGACCAGCACACATACACCCGCTTGGCGTCCACTGCTGGAGTGCTGGAAGCGTAGCTGTTAAACCGATGCTTGCGATGAATCCGAGAGGGAAAATGTCGCTCCCAGAGAGTCCGGCCGTCTTTTACGCTCAAGCATACCACGATGCGCTCCGCCGTGCGCAGGTCGTCGGCACAGGTGAGAAAGATTTTGTCTCCCCAAAACACCGGCGAAGAGTGCCCTCCACCGGGCAACGCCACTCGCCAGTTGAAATCTTCCAAGGTCCAACGCACTGGAATGGTAGAACCGTCCTCCACAATTCCGGAGCCGTTGGGACCTCGGAATCGGGTCCACCCCTGGGCCTTTGCACCCACACCTTGTAACACACAACCAATCACCAGCAGCAGTTTCCACCACGCTTGCATCGTCATTCTCTTTTGCAGAAGCGGAACAGGCAGGCCACTACAAAGGAGGGATAGTTTTGCGAAAAAAACCAAAAATGAGGGAACTTCCACTTTAACGCGTTTGTCGGGCCAACACCAGCAAATTGCCCCATTGGGGGAAGCACGATGGGGTTGCACTTAGCTCCCCGTTGGCTTGCCCCTTGGGATCCAAGCAGCACTCGGCTGGTGCTTTCCTCAATCTTTTAGCCCCGGAAAGCTGAGAGGGATTTTGGGTCATTGGGGCAGACAGGTTCTTTTCGGGCGAGCGGAGAGCGGAGTTGCTCGCATCGGGCCTGGACCGGTTCCAGAAAAATCCGTTGGCCGTCTTGCTTCAGGCTTTCCTGGGCTGCCTGGAGAATCTTGACCACGCGCAGGGCGGCCATGCCGTCGGTCAAGGGCACCTCCTGGTGATCAATGCAGTGGAGAAAGTGTTCCACCACGCGGCGTAGTGGTTCCACCTTGTCCAAATGCGGAGCCCAAACATCCCCCGTGCGGTAGTCCACCAGCAGCCGTCGCCTCCCTTCCACATCTTGAGCATGGACCGAAAGCCCTCGGGAATACACCTTCACTTTTTCCACGGGGTCCAGGTCGTTATAGACGATGCTTTGCTGCGTGCCCCCGAAGATGGTGTAGCGGATTTTGACCGGCGAGAGCCAATTGAGATGAAAGTTGGCCACCAGCCCCTGGCCGTAGTCCAGCGTCAAGTAGGCCACATCTTCCACCTCGGGTAGTACATGGGCCTTGCCATAAGCGGCCACCGAGATGGGAAACCGACCCAACACATAATCCACTATGGACAAATCATGTGGAGCCAGGTCCCAAAGCACATTCACATCCGATTGCACCAGACCCAAGTTGATCCGCACACTGTCGATGAACCGTACCTGGCCCAATTGACCCCCCTGAACCAGTTGGCGAATTTTTTCCACCGCCGGATGGAACACATACACATGGTCCACCATCAGCACCAGTCCTTGGCGTTGGGCCAGATCAACCAAGTGTTCGGCCTGTTCCAGGGAAGCCGTGAGCGGTTTTTCCACCAACACGCACTTGCCGTGCTCCAATGCGGCTTTGGCCAAGGGAAAATGGGTGGACACGGGCGTGGCCAGCACCACCGCTTGAATGTCTCGTCGCTGGAACACTTCTTGAGGATTTTGAACTCTCTCCAGCCAGGGGTAGAGGCGGCCGATGGCTTCCAGTCGCCGGGGATCCCGATCGCAAATCACGGCCAGCCGGGGACCGGCCACCTGGTGGAAGTTTCGTACCAGATTGGGGCCCCAGTAGCCCAACCCAATCACTGCCACCTTGTTCATCCTTGCCATCCTTGGCCCAAGGGGGGCTTGGCCTACCGGGGCCACCTGGCCCCAGGTGCCGGAAGACTTTTCACGCTAGGGTCAGAAGCTTCGGCGGAAACAATCACCAGCGTGCCAGCATAGCCCAATCCCCTGCCAGGGGTAAACGGCAGTTTGCCCTCCCTGGGTGCGACGCGGGATAGCCTCTCGCAATTTGGCCGCAGGTGAAGTAAGTTAGATGCATCCACCTTCGTTGATCCCTCCTGTGATGATGCCCTCCTGGGTTTTCCCCACTAGCGTCCTGAGAGCCTGCCGATGAGGAAAGCATCTCTGGTGATTTGGGCGGTGGCAGCGATAGGGTGCACGCGGGTGGAGCCTCCTGCGCCGGCTCCCAAGCCCAAGGTGGTGGTGGCTCCGGTGGTGCAGCGTAGCGTGCAGCCGGAGGTGACCTTGTTGGGTACGGTGGTGGCCTATCAGAGTGCTCGGGTAGCTTCAACGGCTTCCGGCCCGGTGGTGTGGTTCCCTCATCGGCCAGGCACCTTTGTCAAAAAAGGCCAAGTGCTGGCCCGACTACGCACCACGGATGTAGAGCTTCAGCTCCAGGCTGCCCAAGCTCTGGAAAAACAACGCCGCTACCGCTACGAAGAGCTCCGCCGCGGATTCCTGCCCGAAGAAATCCAACAAGCCAAAGCCCTGCTGGAACGAGCCAAAGCCCGACTCCAACTGGCCCAAAGCCGTTTCCAACGTGCCCAGGCCCTCTTCCGTTCCGGAACCATCAATCAAGAAGAGTTCGACCAGATCCGAACCGAGCTCCATCAGGCCCAGCAGGATGTCATCGCCCAGGAAGCCGAATATCAGCTCAAACTCAAAGGCTACCCTGAGGAGCAAATCCAACAGGCCAAAGCCGCTTGGGAGGCCCAACGCGAAGAAGTCCGACGCCTGGAGGACGAATTGACCAAACGCACCATCACCGCACCTTTTGATGGCTATCTGGTGGAGAAGCTCACCGAGCCGGGAGAATGGGTCCACGCCGGCGATCCGGTGGCTTTGCTCATCAACCTGGACATCGTGGAAGCCGTGGTGCCGGTGGACGAAAGCTACTTGGAGCTGGTTCAGGTGGGGAGTCGGGTGCAAGTTTGGGCCGATGCCCTCTCCGGACCGCTGGGAAGTTTTCAAGGCCAGGTGGTTCAGGTGGTTCCTCGAGCCCAATGGGAACAAGCCAGTCGCAGTTTTCCGGTTCGGGTGCGCATTGCTAATCGTCGTCAGGGAGACCAACCGGTGCTGAAAGAGGGAATGCTGGTTCGGGTGCGATTCACAGGACCCAAACGCCAAGCCCTGCTGGTGCCCAAGGATGCTGTGGTCCGTTCGGCTGCCCGACCAGTGGTCTTCGTCCTGGATCAGAACAATCGTGTCCAGGCTGTCCCGTTCCAGGAAGGTCAGGCTTTTGACTCTTGGGTGGAAGTGCGCTCCGGAGAGCTTTCGGCCCAAGCGCTGGTCGTGACCGAAGGGGCAGAACGCTTGCGATCCTTTATGCAAGTGGAGGTCGTCTCCCAGGTGGCGCCCGATTCCCTGGCTCAGTGTGAAGAAAACGCCTCCGAGGATGCTTCGGATTCCTCTCAACTGCGTGGCGGAAACTAGCCTCTTGCCGGTGTCCAAGGTCCCAAGATGAAGCTGGTGGATTTTGCTGTCCACAACCCGGTCAAGGTGACGGTGGGGGTGGTGCTGCTGTGCATTTTTGGCTTGTTGGGCCTGTTGAGCGTGCCCGTGCAATTGACCCCGGATGTCTCCAAGCCGGTCATCTCGGTCTATACCAGTTGGCCTGGGGCCAGCCCGGCTGAAGTGGAAAAAGAAATCATCGAACCCCAAGAGGAACAGCTTCGCGGCATCGAAGGGATGCGCAAGTTGGAGGCGGAGTGTCGGGACGGAGCCGGGGACATTGACATGGAGTTTCGCGTGGGAACCGACATGCGCGAAGCCTTGGTCAAAGTGACCACCGCCTTGAGCCAGATTACGCGCTATCCGGAAGATGCCCGGCGGCCTCGCGTGCGCACGGTCAACATTGACGACTCACCGGTGTGCTGGCTGGCCCTCACTCCCTTGCCCCCACGACGCGAGGAAGTGGAAGCCTTTCTGGCCCAACATCCCCAATTGCGCCCTGTGGTTCAAAAGGCCCTGCGCGGCTCCGAGGTGGACATGCCCACCTTGTATCGGCTGGCTCAAGAACACCCAGAGCTTTGGCCCTTTGTGGCCCATTGCCCTGATCCACAAAAGTTGCGCCTGTTTGCCGAAGATGTGATTGAAGCCGCCTTGGAACGCTTGCCCAAGGTGGCCAACTCCAATGTCTATGGCGGTCAGCTTCCGCGGCTGGAGGTGGTTGTCGATCCGGCTCGTCTGGCCGCACGAGGCATCACCATTGGGCAGCTTCGCCAAGCCCTTTTGCGACAAAACAAGGACACCACTGGAGGAGATGTTTGGGAAGGAAAACGCCGCTATGTGATTCGCACCCTGGGCCAGTTCAGCTCGGTGGAACAAGTGGAAAATGTCATCGTCACCCACCGCGATGGGGCTCCCGTGCTGGTCAAAGATGTGGCCCAGGTACGCCTGGCTTATGCCAAGCCCACGGGCATGGTTCGCCAGCGGGGGATGCCCTCGCTGGCCATCAATGTCCAAAAAGAAAACGACGCCAATGTGCTGGAAGTGATGAACGCGGTTCGGGCCGAAATTGAGCGGCTCAACCGTACTGTGCTCGCTCCCCGAGGATTGCGCCTGGAAATCGTGGCCGATCAAACCACCTACATCTACTCGGCCACCCGACTGGTTCGCAACAACATCTTCGTGGGCGGAGTGCTGGCCGTGCTGGTGCTGTGGCTGTTTCTGCGCCATCTGCGGTCCACGCTCATCGTGGCTCTGAGCATCCCGATCAGTGTGATCGGCTCGTTTTTGGTGATTCACCTGTTGGGACGATCTATCAATGTGATCACCCTGGCCGGATTGGCTTTTGCAGTGGGCATGGTGGTAGATGCGGCCATCGTGGTGCTGGAGAACATTTTTTCGCACTATCAGCGGGGGGCTCCGGCCCCGGTGGCGGCTGTGCGCGGCACCAGTGAAGTCTGGGGAGCCATCCTGGCCAGCACGCTCACCACCTTGGCGGTGTTCGTGCCGGTGGTGTTTGTGCAAGAGCAAGCCGGACAGTTGTTCCGCGATCTGGCTATTGCCATCAGTGCGGCGGTGGCCTTGAGCATGGTGGTGGCTTTGACCGTGATTCCCACGGCCAGTGCCGGGATTTTGCAGCGCTTCCAGCCCCTCAATGCCCCCAACCATCCGTCCCGGAGCGTGACACTAGGGCGGCGGTTCACCCAGGCGGTGGTGCGGCTTACCCAAGTGCTTCAGCAAGGCCAGTTCGGCCCGGCATGGCGAGGGGCCTTTGTGGTGGTGTTTGTTTTGGGCCTAGGAGCTTTGCTCCCAGGGAAGTTTCGCCCTTGGGGGGAGTATCGGGTGTGGGTCCCTCACTGGGAAGCAGTGGCGGTGGCCCTGGTGGTGGCCTTGCCTGCTGCTTGGCTCCTGTGGCGCATGCCTCGGCTGGGGCTGGCTGTGGCGATGATCGTAGGTTCCCTGGGGCTGAGCTGGCGGATGATGCCCGGGGCTGAGTACCTCCCTGAAGGAAACCGCAACCTCGTCTATGCCCGAATCCTCACCCCGCCCGGCTACAATCTGGAAAAAATGGTCCAACTGGCTCAGGTCATTGAAAGTCGCCTGCGGCCTTATTGGGAAGCGGCTCCCGGCTCACCCGAGGAAGCCCAACTGCAAGGCCCCCGCATCGCCAACTTTTTCCTCGTGGCCCGGAACACAGGAATGTTCATGGGCGGTCGGGCCGTGGATCCGCTTCGGGCCGGGGAGTTGGTGGAGGTGTTTCGTCAGGCCACCTCGGGGCTGCCAGGGGTGGTGGCTTTTGTGGGCCAGTCCAGTTTGTTCGAACGCTCCATCTCCGGCGGAAGAACCATTGACATCCAGATCGTCGGCGATGATCTGGAAAAACTCATGTCGCTGGGCCGGGAAGTGATGGAGCAGTTGCAACGGATGTTTCCTCCCGAAAGCACTCAAACGGCCATTCGCCCCATCCCTGCCCTGGAACTGGCCACTCCCGAGCTGCGCATCCAACCCCTGACGGCCAAAGCCGCCGAGCTTGGGATCAGCACCCAGGAGCTGGGCTATGCGATTGATGTGCTGGTGGACGGGGCCTATGCAGGTCGCTATTGGCACCAGGGTCGCCAGATTGATCTGGTGATCACGGCTCCGGAGCATCTGGCCCAACGCACTCAAGCCCTGGCTCAGCTTCCCATCGGAACCGCCTCCGGGCAAGTGGTCCCCTTGGGAGCAGTAGCCCGGTTGGAGTTGACCACTGGGCCGGATCGCATCGTGCGGATTGATCGCCGTCGGGCCGTGACGATCCAGGTCAAACCCGGCCCTCAAATTGCCCTGGAAGATGCCATGAACCGCATCTGGCAAGAGGTGGTTCAGCCCCTTTATGCCAGCGGACGCCTGGAAGGAGGACGCTATCAGATTCACCTGGGCGGCACCGCCGATGAGCTGCGGCAGATGATCTCTGCCCTGGGCGGGAGCATGCTCCTGGCTGTGGTGATTACCTACTTGCTCCTGGCCGGACTGTATGAGTCATTTGTCTATCCGTTGGTGATTATGGTCAGCGTGCCGATGGCAGCCGTGGGCGGTTTTTTGGGCCTGAGGGTGTTGAACCTCTTTAAGCTCCAGCCGCTGGATACACTGACCATGCTGGGCTTTATCATTCTGGTGGGCACGGTGGTCAACAACGCCATCTTGATCGTCAACCATGCTTTGGTGCTGATTCGCCAACGAGGAATGCCCTATCAGGAAGCGGTGCTTCAGGCGGTCCAAGGCCGCGTGCGACCGATTTTTATGAGCACCACGACCACCCTGTTGGGGATGTTCCCTTTGGTGTTGTTCCCTGGGGCCGGAAGCGAGCTTTATCGGGGCTTGGGCAGCGTGGTCTTGGGAGGACTGTTGCTTTCCACCGTGTTTACGCTCGTGCTGGTGCCGATGCTCTTTACGCTCACCTATGAGTTTCAGCAATGGATTGGAGTGCGGCTGGGATTCCGCAGGGTGGATCAGTCTTCGTAGTAATAGCGTCGGCGACGATACCACCGCCATCGGCCCCAGCGCCAATGCCAACCGTCTTCGGCCTCCACAAACAGCGAGTGGGACAGAATGCGGTAGAACAACAAGATGATAAAAGCCCCGCCGGTGCCCACGACAAATCCCAAGGGGCTAATGGGCGTGATGCGCCCCTTGTCCACAAAGAACATCAGCAGGGCACAGCCGATCACACTTCCGGCGATGCCCATGAGCATGGTGCCCACGGCTCCGCCAGGGTCGCGGCCCGGCATGATCGCCTTGGCCGCCAAGCCCACCAAGGTGCCAAACCCTACCCAAACCAGCAGCTCGTGAGCCCACCATCGGGCCATTTCCATCAGTTGTTCGTCCATGAGATTTCCGGCACCTGGAAACGAGGAGCTTAGGCACAGCCGATCCGTCCTTGGACTCGGCACGGCCTCCGCAAATCGTGGCTTTGCAACCACTGCCCAAATCGGTCAAACGCTTCCAAAGGCTTTAACCGGCACGATCCTTACCGTAGGCTTGCCGTGGGTGGAAAACTCCCCCGGGTTTGCCCAGCTTCGGCCACCCGAGACTTGCATCCATGGCGGGAGTACACGCCCAAGCGGGGTTTCCGTTTCGTCTAAGCCGCACTCCAGGTAGGACACATCGTGTCCACCCCAAGCTGTGGCTTGGGAAAAAACCGCTATAATCGGGCAAACTGCAAATGCTCCTATCCAGGGGCAGGAAGGAGAGTCGGCTCAGGAGGGGCAGGGACCTGGGAACACTCTTTCGGGGAGAGAGATCATGCACCATCTCCTTTCTCTGGCTGTAGTGGGGATTTGTGTCGTAGCAGTTCCAGCGCGGAGTTGGGCCCAACAGGTCAAACAAGTCCCCGTGGAAAAACCAATTGCGGTGGCCCTCGACCTTCTGTTTGCCACCACCAAACTGGTGCCTGAAGAACAAATCAAGCTGGTAGCAATCATCGCTCCCGAAGTCCGCCCCATGCTCAAAATCATCGATCTGGCCAAAAAACAAATCACCCTGGCCATGATTTTGCATGGGATCGTTCCCACCAGCGTCCGCTCCGAAGCCGAGATAAAAGTTTCAGAGAAGGTCACTTTCTGGATGGTCCGCACTCGGGCTGTGGGGCTCAAAGACGGTGTGGTGATTGAAGTGGAACACTGGTTTTGTGCCCGGGTAGAACAAACTTTGCTTGGAGAAAAGAAAAACTTCTACCAAAAAGTGGAGGCCGGCATCGCTGCTTTGCCCAAATTCGGCCTGGGATGGCAAGAAATCAAAGAAGTGAAAAACGCACCCTAGCGGGCCTCCGCCACGGCGGCTTCTGCCCCTTTTCCCAAGCCTCCCTTTCCCACCAGGCTCTTCCCAGCCCAAGAGCCGATTGACTCCCCAAGCTGGGCCGAATATGGTGAGACCCGAAGGGGGCGTGTTCTGCGTTGCTTGGGCCCAGGTTATGGGGGACAAACCATGAAACTTCATCCCAGATGGCTTGCAGCCGTAGTGTGCATAGGGCTAGGTTGTTGGGCTGGGTGTGGGGAGGCCCCCCAACCCCACGGACCAACTCCCTCCGATGCCCAGCAGCCCCGACGACTCATCATTCTGATCAACGGCGAGTCGCCGTTTTGGGACGCCTGTCGGCGCGGGGTGCAAGACGCTTCTCGTGATCTGAATCTGGCCCAAGCCGGATTCGTGGCCGTGGTGGAGTCCAACGACGGTTCGCCTCAAGGACAACTGGAAAAACTGCGCCAGTTCAACACCCAGCGCGACATCGCTGCGGTGGCCGTCTCGGCCATTGACAAAGACAACGCCGCGGTGGCCGACGAATTGCGCCAACTTCAGCAACGCGGCGTGAAAGTCATCACCATTGACTCCGACCTGGACCGGCAGAAGTTCCGCGATGCCCGATTCGCCTTCATTGGTACCGACAACTACAAAGCGGGCAAGCTGCTGGGGATTTGCATCCGCCACTTGCGCCCCCAGGGTGGCAAGTTCATCACTTTCGTCGGGCGCACCGGAGCCCAAAACGCCATTGAACGCATCAACGGCGTGGCCGACGGAGCCGGTCCTAAGTTCCAACTGGTGGACAAAATGGCCGACGAAAACGACCTGACCCGAGCCCGAGAAAATGTCCGACACGCCCTGCAAAACCATCCGGATGTCAACATCCTGGTGGGCATCTGGTCCTACAACGCCGGAGCCATTGTGGATGTCGTGAAAGAACTGGGCGTGCGCGACAAAGTGCTTGTGGCCGCCTTTGATGCCCAGCCGGACGCCATCCGACACATGGAACAAGGGTTCATTGATGTCTTGCTGGTCCAGAACCCCTACCAGATCGGCTATCAGGCCGTGCGGATGATGAAAGCCATGGTGGAAGGAGATCAAGAAACCATCCAGGAGATGTTCCCTCGGCACGGCCAGCCCGATGGGGACATTTATGAGACCGGCCTGAAAGTCGTCGTGCCCAATGAACACTCCCCCCTGAAGTCTGAGCTGTTTGAAGGCCAGGCGGAGTTCTACACCTTGCCGGAGTTCAAAAAGTGGCTGGCCAAGTATCGTCTCCAGGGGTCCTAGTCCTCCGGCACACAAGACAGGTGGAGTCTTTCGGTGAGCGTCTTTTCGGGTACAAGTTCCTCAGGCTGGAAATCTCTGTTGCGGCGGCATGAGCTGGGACTGCTGCTGGCGATCGTGGTGGCCGTGCTCGTGACTGCCCTGGTGGATCCCCAGCACAACTATTTCTATGAACCCACCCTGAGTGCCCAAAACATCCTCCGCCAAGCCTCGCTGTTGGGCATTTTTGCCCTGGGTTCGGCAGTAGTAATAATTGCCGGCGGGATCGATCTGTCCAGCGGCTCGGTGATCGCTTTCAGCGGCACGGTCTGTGCCACGCTCATCTTGCTGCTGGCTCCCGAGCAAATTCACACCGGAGGCGTGCCTAAGTGGGTGCTGGCTGTGGCCATCGCAGGAACCTTGCTGGTGGGATTTTTCATCGGCACTCTGCACGCTTGGCTGGTGATTCGGGTGGGACTGCCACCGTTTGTGGCCACGCTGGCCACGCTGGTGGGGCTACGCAGCTTTGCGCGAGCCATGTGCCAAGGAATGACTGAAGCCGTCAGCGGCTCCCGAAGCACCCAGATTCAAGTCTATGACGAGTCGTTCCGCTACTTGGGCAGCTCCACCGTGGTGCCGCTGACCCTGTTTGTGCTGCTGGTGTTAGGTACCTGGGTGCTGCTTTCGCGTACCGTGTTGGGGCGCCACTTGTATGCCATGGGTGGAAATGAACAAGCTGCCCGGTTGTGCGGCATCCGCACCGACAGGCTCAAGTGGTTTGCCTATGTGTTCAGTGCCGTGCTTTCCTCGCTGGCGGGGGTGTTGTATGTGGGCTTTGAAAGTGCGGCCAACCCTCAAACCATGGGCCGAGGCTACGAGCTGAACGCCATCGCCTCGGCGGTGGTGGGAGGGTGCAGCTTGCAAGGAGGGGTGGGCACAGCCCCCGGAGTGGCCCTGGGGGCCGTGTTCCTGCATGTGGTCATCGACGCAGTGAACAAGATCATCAAAACCGGTGCCAATGTGTATGAAGGATTGATCGTGGGCACGGTGGTGGTGCTGGCCGTGGCTCTGACCCAAGGATTGCAACAATCCCGACGCGAAGGGCTGTTCCAAGGGGCATTGGGCGTCATGGCATTGTTCACTTTGGCTCTGCTGGCCGGAGCGTTTGCGGCAGTGGCAGGTCCTGACTTCTTCCGCCAGCCGCAAGAGGTCTCTCGGGTGTGGTTGGGCTTGGGCACCTTGGGCCTGACGGCGTTGGCCCTGGGTGTCTTGGCCCTGCTTGGCCGCTGGAAAGCTCGCTGGCAGCCCACTGCTTCGGCACTTCTGCTGGTGGGCGTGCTGTGGCTGCTACGCCAGTGGTAAAATGGCCGGAGATCCCCTCCTGCTAAAAAGCCCCATTTATGTTGCGCAGCGACGAAACCTTTCGCCGCCGTCTGCAAGAGCCTCGCCCGTTGTTGCTGGATGGTGCCACCGGCACCGAACTTCAACGGCGCGGAATGCCGTTAAAACTCCCTTTGTGGTCGGCTCAGGCTCTCCAGGATCGGCCTCAACTACTGCAAGCCATCCATCGGGATTACCTGCAAGCAGGAGCCGAAGTCATCACGGCCAACACCTTTCGCACTCATGCACACAACCTGGCTCCAGCAGGGTTGGCTAATCAGGCAGCCGAACTTACTGCCTTGGCAGTCCATCTGGCCCGCGAAGTGGCTCAAGACCAGGCATGGGTCGTAGGCTCGCAGGCTCCGGTGGAAGATTGCTATCACCCTGAGCGGGTTCCTCCCCAAGACCAGCTCCGCAGGGCCCACGAGCAAATGGCCCGCCATCTGGCTCAAGCTGGTGTAGATGCCATTTTGGTAGAGACCCAAAACACCTTGCGCGAAGCACTGGCTGCCACGCAGGCAGCTTTGCAAACAGGGCTTCCCGTGCTGGTGAGCTTTGTGTGCGACACTGGGGCAAGGCTTCTCTCAGGCGAGCCGCTTCAGGAAGCGGCCGAGGCGGTGGTGGAGTTGGGTGTGGTGGCCGTGTTGGTCAACTGCGTGCCGGCCCCTTGGGTAGGAAAGTGCCTGGAAGTGTTGCGGGAAGTTTGCCCGGAGGAAGTGTCCTGGGGAGCGTATGCCAACACGGGCCAGATGGTAGCTCCGGATCGTTGGGTGGCCACCCAAGCCCGCAACCCCCAACACTACGCCCGCTTAGCCCAACGCTGGCTTGAACTTGGGGCACGCCTCCTGGGCGGCTGCTGCGGCACCACCCCAGAGCACATCGCTCAACTGCACAAGCTCCTGCTGCGATGGTCAGCCGATCGTGGCACCTCAGGGGAAAGTGCTTAGAATGAAAGTGGAGCACTTCCGGCTTGAGAACCGTTTGTTCTGGTTTTCCCCGTTTGGGTTAATAATGAATATTTCTCCTTGGGTACTTTTCCAACCAGAGCCATGCAAGTTTCTTCACGATCCAAACGCTCGGCACAGCGGGGGCCTTGGAGCCGTCGGGCCGCGTGGGCAAAAAACCAGCCCATCAGCCAACTGATGGCCCAGGCCCTCCAGTATCCCGAGCTGATCTCCCTGGCTGCCGGATTTGTGGATCAGCACACCCTGCCGGTGGAAGCCACCCAGGATGCCCTACAAGAGTTGATGAGTGACCCTGTTCGGGCCCAAGCTGCGCTGCAGTACGGCTCCACCGCCGGGAACCCTCATCTGCGCCGACTTCTGCTGCGCCGCCTGGCCCAGCAAGACCAAGCGCCTTGGGTGGCGGAAATTCCTTTGGAGCAAGTCGTGTTGACCGCCGGGAGCAACCAACTGCTGCACCTGGTGGCCGAGGCTCTGTTTGATCCGGGCGACATCTGCTTGTGTGCGGCTCCCAGCTATTTTGTCTTCCTGGGCACCTTGGCCAATCTGGGTGTGAAAACCATCGGAGTGCAGACGGATTCCCAGGGGATTGTGCCCGAGGCCGTGGATGAGCAGCTTCGGCAGTTGCGGCGTCGGGGAGTGTTGGATCGGGTCAAGGCCGTGTATGTGGTCTCCTATTTTGATAACCCCGCCGGAACCACCTTGCCCTTGAGCCGCCGTCAGGAACTGGTGGAGTTGCTTTACCGGTGGCGGGCTCACCAAGAGCTTTACTTGATTGAAGACGGAGCGTATCGCCTGCTCCGCTACGAAGGGGAGGATGTGCCTTCGTTGCGCTCCTTGGATCGGGAAGGACGCCTAGTGGTGTGGACCGACACTTTTTCCAAGTGTTTTTCGCCTGGAATTCGTGTCGGTTGGGGAGTGCTGCCTGCGGAACTGGCCCAAGTGGTCCTTGATCTGAAAGGCAATGTGGACTTTGGATCTCCGCACTTTGCCCAGTGCTTGATCTATGAGGTGCTGCAACGAGGGCTGCTGGAGCCACATGTGAACCGCCTGAGAGCGGCCTATCGGACCAAACTCCAAGCCATGCTCCAAGCCCTGGAAGAACACTTTGGCCCTGTGGAGGGATGCCGTTGGATGCGTCCCCAGGGGGGACTTTATGTCTGGCTGGAGCTTCCTCCGCAGGTGGACACCCGGCCCGAAGCTCCCCTGTTCCACGCCGCCGTGGAACGGGGAGTGCTTTATGTGCCGGGCCACTACTGCTACCCGCGCTTGGGGGTGCCGGTGCCACACAACACGATCCGTCTCAGCTTTGGGGTTCAGCCGCCAGACCGGATTGCCCAGGGGGTTCGTCTTCTGGCCCAAGCCGTTCAAGAGGTGCTACGGCGGAGTGTTTGACCCTCCGATTTAGCTCCCCGTATAATGCCCTCAGACGACCAGCAACCTTAGGTTTTTCTTCCCAAAGGCCCTTTTGGACAGGCTCTCTGATGATGGGCGAGCCGAAGCCTGCCCGTTGCAGTTGGGCAGCTTGCACAGGAGACACAGGGGTGGCTCTCAGGGACCAGCGAACCGGTTCTGAAACACGCTATGCTGCCAGAGGCCCAAGCTGGCGGTGGTGTTGTCTGATTGGGAGCTTGTGTACGGTTGCGGCGGCGTGGGCGTGGGTGCTGGAACTGGCCGCTCAGGAACGCCCCCAGCGCCGAGATCGGGTGGCCACTTTGATTCACATTCGCCCTCCGCTTTCCGAAGCCCTGCGTCAACGGGTGGTGCAGATGGCCCGATCGTTCGTGGCCCAAGCCGCCCGAGAAGAAAAACAGCCCGTCATCGTCTTCCAACTCCACCCCGGAACCTACTCCTTCGGACAGGCTTATGACTTGGCCGAGCAGATCGTCCAGCTCAGCGGTGCACTGACTGTGGCCTATGTTCCCCAGGACTATCGGGACAAGGGGCGTGTGCTTCGGGGCCATGCCGTGTTGATTGCCTTGGCGTGTGATCAGATCTATCTGGCTCCAGGATGCAAAAGCGGTGAAGCCAACGCCGGAGAAGAAAACATCTCGCCCGCCGTGCGCAGTGCTTATGTGGACATTGCTCAACGGCGACGCACCGTGCCGGTGGCCCTGGCTTTGGGGATGCTGGTTCCAGAGGCGGAAGTTTGGGAAGTGCAAACCACTGAACTGGTGCGCCGCTATGTACTCCGGGAAGAGCTGGAAAGGTTGCAACGAGAAACCACCGTGGTCAAACCTCAGCGGCCTTTGATCCCCCAAGGCGAGGTGGCCCTGTTCACTGCTGAAGAAGCTGTGCGGTTGGGGATTGCCTCGTTGGCCAACGATCGGGCCGATTTGGCCCGGGCCCTAGGGGTCCCCGAAACCATGCTTCACGAGGATCTTTCGCTCCAAGGGGGATGGTCTCCCCTGCTGGTGCGACTGGATGAGCCTTTGCAGGAGAGATTCGTACAACGCATCCGTCGCCGCCTAGCCGAAGAACTGCGGCGACGCAAGGTCAACCTGATCGTTTTTGTCCTGGACACTGCCGAAGCGGAACCCGATGCTGCGCTGCAACTGGCCCAAACCATCGCCGACCTGGATCCCAGTCGCTATCGCACTGTTTGTTATGTGGTCCATCAAGCCCCTGGCGCGGCCGCTATTGTAGCGATGAGCTGCGATCAGGTGATTCTGCACCCTGAGGCTCAGCTTGGCGGAGGAATCCGCACCTTAAGCGCCGACCCTCAAGAGCAGGCCAGCCAGTTGGAGCCGATCCTGCGCGTGGTGGAACAACTGATGCAACGCAAGGGACGCCCGTGGTCGGTCCCTGTGGCTTTGCTGGATCCGCAGACGGTGGTGTACCAATATCGCCGCAAAACCGACGGCCATTTGGCTTACTTTTCTCCCCGCGAAGTGCAGCAGTTGGCTCATCCGGATCAGTGGGAACAAGGCCCAGCAATAACCCAAGCCGGAAGGGCCTTGAAGCTCTCCGGGCAAGAAGCTCTGCGTCTGGGTGTGGCTTCCCAACTGGTCACCTCGGAACGAGAGCTTTTGGAACAATTGGGCATTCAGGACTCCCCGCCTGAGGTGGAGATGACCTGGGTGGATGTGCTCCTGGACGCCCTGACCAACGAAGCCGTGCTTTGGGCTTTGTTGCTCTTGGGTGGAGTGTCGCTTTACATTGAGTTTCAAACTCCCGGAGTGGGCGTGGGGGCTTTTGTAGCCACGGTGTGTTTCCTGCTGTACTTTTGGGGCAATTACCTGGGGGGCACTGTGGGCTGGTTGGAAGTGGTGCTGTTTTTGTGCGGGCTGGTGTTCTTGTTGTTGGAGGTGTTTGTGTTTCCGGGCTTTGGGATATTTGGCTTGGGTGGAGGATTGATGGTGTTGGCTTCGTTGGTGTTGGCTTTGGTCACCTGGGAAGGCTTGCCCACCGGGGCCGACCAGCTTCGGGAGTTGCGACACGCGTTGGCCGTGGTGGTATCGGCCGGGCTGGCGGTGGTGGTGCTGGTGGCCCTGCTGCATCGGTGGTTGCCCCGTGCACCAGGGGTGAACCGCATGATGCTAGAACCCCCCAGTGGGCAAGAACTTCAGCAAATCCAACAACGCGAAACCCTGGCCCGATACGACCACCTGCTGGGCAAACGCGGCAAAACCACCGGTCCTCTGGTCCCCTCGGGCAAGGCCATCATAGAAGGCCAGTTTGTCAATGTGATTTCCGACAGTGGCGAGATGATTGAATCAGGCGTGCCGGTGGAGGTGGTTCGGGTGCATGGTCCCCAAGTGTGGGTGCGCCCCGTGAAAGAATCCTGAAAGGACCACACGAACTTTCCTCCCCATAGCAGCCGCCTGTGCTGAGTCGGATCAGAACAGATTGCACTTGGCGGGGAAAAGCCTTCTGAGACCTGTTCGCCCCTGGATCTTTGGGTTGGCCTGAGTTTTGCTCCGCTTGTCTGCCTTGGGTCCTGAACGGTTTGGCACCACCGGGCCAAAGGGGCAAAATAGTAATTGACTTCCCTTCTGCAACGGAGGAGATCGTTGTGAGCGGCGAATTGGGGGTCTCGGTGGAGCTGATTTGGGCGTTGGTGCTGATGCTGGTGGGGCTGGGGCTGGTGGTGTTGGAGTTGTTCATCCCCTCCGGAGGCATCCTGGGCTTTCTGGCCACGATAGCCGTGGTGGTTTCGGTGGTGTTGGGGTTTATGAGTTCCCCAGGGCACGGCGTGATGATGTTGGTGGCCAATGTGATCGTGGTGCCGGCGGTGGTGGCGTTGATGTTCAAGTGGTGGCCTCATACGCCCATGGGCCGTCGGGTGCTGCTGGATGTGCCGGACGAAGAACAGCTCAAGCCTCACGATCCGGAACTGGAGGCGTTGAAAAAGCTCCGGGGTCGTGTGGCTCGGGCCCACTCCCCCATGCTCCCCAGCGGGGCTATTGAAATTGACGGCCAAATCTACGATGCCCTCAGCGAAGGCGTGCCCATTGACCCTGGACAACTCGTCCGCATCGTGGAAGTGCAAGGCAACCGCGTGGTGGTCCGTCCCCTGGACGAGCAAGAGTTGCAGCAGCTCTCTCAGGAGCAACGCTCCGAGGAAGACCTGCTTTCCCAGGATATTAGCGAATTAGGGCTGGACCTGGACTCCCCGCCCGAAGGCCCCCAACAAAGCTCCTGAGCCTTGGTCAATTGCTCAGCTTGGACAAAACTCCTCCCCTAGCTTGCACTGGGAGCTGCTTCTACCAAGTGCTGAGGTCGGGGGGTGTAGAGCCAGAAATCCTCCGGCAAGTAAGGCGTGATGTCCTGACCGTCCACTTCTTGAATGTACAGGTCGCGGTAGATGGCCAGGTCAAATTCGTGCAACGAAGGATCGTGCAGCACATGGCCTTCAGCGGTGCGGAGGGCCTGGACTTTGGGCCGATAAGGGTCCTCGGGGTTGAAATCCACCACTGCCGCTTCCATCCCATTGGAAAGCCGGACCACCTTCCCCACCGGAAACGGCGGAATGAGCTTGAAAAACGCTTCCAGAATCACCGGGTCAAACATCCCACGGCACACAGTGCGCATCTCGTGCAGCACACGCACCGGAGGCTTGGCCGCCGAGTAGCACCGATGGGTGGTGGCAGCGTCAAACACATCGACCACGGTGGCGATTCGGGCAAACACCGGGATTTGGGTCTCACGCAGCGGAGCCAACGGCTCTCCGGTGGCGGGGTCCACTCGCGGCGGATACCCCCGACCGTCCCATCGCTGGTGATGATTCAACACCACCGTGGCCGAAGACGGCGGCACATTCCCTCGCACCATCTCATAGCCCAGCACCGGATGCTGACGCACATGCTCCATTTCTTCCGGGGTGAGTCGTCCAGGTTTGTTGAGCACCTGGGGATCAATCCGTACTTTGCCCACATCGTGCAACAGCAGTCCCAAGCCCAGTTGACGCAGGTCCTTGGCTTCCCGAGGATCTTTCAGACGCCGTTGCTGAATCAAGTAACTCTCCAGCTCCACCCCTAGCAACATTCCCAAATAGCACACATTGGTTGAGTGGACCATCAGGTAGTTGTCATACGCATCCAGCTTCTGGAGGATGGAGGCAAAGCGGTGCCGATGCAGGGTTTCCATCAGGCCGGTGACAGCTTCTTCAAATCCCTGCCAGTCCAGAACCGCTCCTGTGTTTTGCATGGTCCGTTCAAAGTTGCAGCGCACTCGGTGATACAGCTCCCGTTGCTGTTCTTCCAAATCCTGGTCAAACAGGTATTCCAGGAACTCCAACTGGGGGTAACGGATCCACACTTCATAAATGCCCCACTGCTTGAGCCGGGGCACCAGGCTCAAGGGAACTTCCTGGTCTTTTTGCAGCAGGTAGCGGCCGGGGATGGAAGGATTGGGAATGGGTCGGGCCAGGACCATGCCTGGGACCAAACGATCCACATGGACCCGGATCATCCCTCTCCGTGCTCCTTTACAAGAACCTGGATAGGACGAGGCGGAGGAATCTGGACTCCGGCGCTTCACTTCTATTCAAACCTAGAACACAAACTGCCCTCGGTACGGAAACTTCGGCACATCCCCACGCAGAGCCCTTGGCCCCTTTTCTCAAAACCCGGCTGAGCTAGGCGGAGGATCGGGCAGTTTCCTTCAGGGCCCGATCTATGGCTTCCAAAAGCCGGTCTAGTTCCTGCTGGCGATTGGTCCACCATCGGGTGCTCCAAACCCGGTGGATGCGCCATCCGCGTCCTCGCAACACATCTTCGCGCCACACATCGCGCAACCGGGCGGGCAAGGAGCTGTGATAAGTGGCCCCATCGCACTCAATCCCCAGCACATATCCCCGCCCCGGCTCAGGATGGCGCACTGCCAAATCAATGCGAAAACCGGCATCGCCCACTTGACAATCTACCACATAGCCGCGCCGCTGAAGCTCCTCCAACACTTCCTCCTCCAACGGGGATTCCGGGTTTCCCTGCCCCCAGGCCACCCGTCTGGCCCGGCACAATTGCTCCAGCAACTGCCGGGCTTGTTCAATTTTCCCTTGACTAAGCCATTGGGCATATTGGAGGTAAAATTGCAAGCACTGTCGAGGTTGCAACTGGTTGGGATCGGGGTTCAAATCAGGGCCGCAGATTTGTTCAATGGGCATGCTGCAAACGATTATGATCCGCTTCTTGGCTCGGGTGACTGCTACATTCAACCGCCTCTCTCCCCCTTGTTGACCCAAAGGACCAAAGTAACGGCGGAAATTTCCTTCTGGGTCGGGTCCAAAGGTGGTGCTGAAGATGATCAATTCCCGTTCGTCGCCTTGCACATTTTCCAAGTTTTTCACAAAAAAGCCCACATCCTGTTGACCGTCCCGACGCTGTCGCTCCCGCTCATAGGCTGCACGAAATTCCGGCTCCTTGTAGCACCGTCGTAGAATAAAGTCCTCGATGAGATCCCTTTGATCGTTGTTGAAAGTGACCACTCCGATGGTAGGGGGCTGGCCTGGGTGTTTCAGCCACCACTTGGCCAGGAGCTTTACAACGATTTGGGCTTCTCGGGGATTGGTGCGCTCCAGATAGGTGCCTTTGGCTTCAATGAACTCAATAGGAATCTGCCCAGAGTGCCAACCACGGCACGAAGGCGGAATCTCCAGGCGTCCTTGATAGAAAACCCGGTTGCTGAACTCAATCAATGCCGGGTGTTCACTCCGATAATGGACCCGGAGCCATGTTTCCCGGTAGGAACCAATGGCAGCCTGCAACAGGTCTTCGGCGTAAAACAGCGCTTCTTGGCCGAATTGCTTGCGTAACTGTTCCGGGGAGAGAGTCTGCTCGGAGCCGTCTTCTTCATCTTCCCAGTGGGCGCGCGAGAGGAAGAAGCTTGTCGGAGGCAATTGCTTCTCGTCTCCAGAGATCACCACGCGCTTGCCCCGATAAAGAGCCGGCAGTGCTTGTTCCAATGGACACTGCGAAGCCTC